>MWBQ01000231.1 GCA_002069605.1 Candidatus Atribacteria bacterium ADurb.Bin276 | reverse complement strand
GATAGGTGTTACTAATATTATAAAAACACTAATATTATAGGTTTTATACTGAGGTTGTCAAGAAAGAAGGTTGGGAAACGCTTGAAAATTGTCTATAATATGACCAAAATAAATAAATGGAGCAGATCATGACATGAAAATTAAAGAACTTCCCGATTTTGATCGACCTCGTGAAAAATTAGAAAAATTAGGTCCTAAAGCTTTATCAAATATTGAACTCATTGCGGTACTTCTTGGAAGAGGCACCCGGGTGAAAGATGTATATCAACTTTCTAAAGAAGTTCTTGAGTGTGTGGAAAATGATTTTGAAAAATTAAACTTTGCGACTCTGATGAAAATTAATGGATTAGGAAAAACTCATGCCTGCCAAGTTCTTGCTGCTTTTGAGATCTCTCAAAGATATTTTTTTAAAGATGGCATAAAAATACAAAATGCTAATGATGTTTATAAATTAGTAAGTGATTTAAAAGAAAAAAAGCAAGAGTATTTTGTTACTCTTACTTTGGACGGAGCAGCTCGACTCATCCAAAAAAGAGTGGTTTTCATTGGAACATTAAACCAAAGCCTGGTTCATCCTCGGGAAGTATTCGCTGATGCCATTGGAGATCGTGCTGCTGGTGTTATATGTGTTCATAATCATCCATCTGGGAATATTCAACCCAGCCGTGAAGATATAGCCGTTACCAAAAAACTTGTTGAAGCGGGAAAAATTATCGGTATTCGGATTATGGATCATGTTATTATTGGGAAAACAAGTTATTTCAGCTTCCAAGCTGAAGGTCTATTAAATAATGGAG
Organism: Candidatus Atribacteria bacterium ADurb.Bin276; assembly: GCA_002069605.1. Classification (NCBI taxonomy): domain Bacteria; kingdom Pseudomonadati; phylum Atribacterota; class Atribacteria; order Atribacterales; family Atribacteraceae; genus Atribacter; species Candidatus Atribacter allofermentans. Next base: position 11,955 of record MWBQ01000231.1, on the reverse strand, counting down.
AATATTAAATCCAAATCAGATTGAAATTCCGGTTTTTTCCCATTTTGGAGGAATAGTATGTTAAAACCAGGTAAGGTTGAAAAGATTGAAGGAGAAAAAGCCTGGGTTCGAATGCAAAAAGGAACAAGCTGTGGAGAACATCATTGTCCTCTGGGTTCAACGCTATTGGATGACTCAGGAACTGATTTTTATAAGGTATTAGCAAAAAACGAAATATCGGCTTCGATTGGTTCCAATGTCATGGTCGAGGTAAAGGATGACCTCGCCTTAAAAATATCTTTTCTGATTTATCTCATGCCAATTCTTCTGGTTTTAGGTACGTATCTTATAGTTAAAGCTTTAACCCCTCAAGTTATGTTGATCGGGGTTGTTACCATAATAGCTATGTTAATCTCGATCATAATATTGAAAAAAGCTGATAAAATCATTCAACCAGAGTATTCAATAACCGGGTATCTTCAGGATGATGATTGTTCCCAATGCCCATTTAAAAGCAAAAAAACCAAAGAAGAAGAGGAGGAGGTAGACACGCAAGATAAATAATTCCATTAACGGACAACAATTGATTCTTCTCCGCTCCCGGTATATTTTGCCATGAGAATTATTAATAGGATGGATAAACCAAGTACAACCGTCGAGATCGCATAAACCTCAGGAGAAAGACCAAAGCGAAGCATGCCATAAAGATAGATGGGAAGAGTATTGTAGGTACTGGTAAGAAAATAAGTTATGATGATTTCATCAAAAGACATGGTAAAAGCCAGCAGTGCTCCCCCAATGACTGCTCTTTTGATCATGGGAAAGGTTACATAAATAAAAGCTTGGAATGGATTGGCGCCTAGGTCCATGGCAGCATTTTCTAAATTTCTAGAAAGACGTGCTAAGCGAGCTAAGACCTGAAACATAACGACTGGTGTAGTAAAGCTCATATGCCCAAGGATGACGGTCCACATTGATAACTGTAGCTTCAAATTGAGAAAAAATATCAATAAAGAAAGACCAACTATTATTCCGGGGAGGATGATGGGAAGCATAGCCAGCGTGCGAAAAAAGTCTTTTCCCTTGAATTCAATTCGGTTAAGGAAAAGCGCCCCCGATGTTCCCATGACTACTGCAAAAAGAACTGCCAATCCTGAAACCTGAAGGGAGTGAAAAAGTGAGTTTAATAGTTCTTTATTTTGAAAGAGTTTCATATACCAATCAAACGTTATCCCTTCAAACTTCATGGTTGAGCGAGAGGAGTTGAGTGAATAAACAAAAACGACCAACAAAGGGAAATAGAGATAAAAATACACTAAAGTTCCATAAATACTCAAAAAAGGGAAAGATTTATTCTTACTTTTTAGATTCGATGTCTTTTTCATTATTCTAAAAACCCTTCTGATGAACCAAATTTTTGTGAAACTAGTAGGATAACGACTGCAACTGTAAACATTATGAAGCCTAATGCTGCTCCTAACGGCCAGTTATAAGCATAACCAAACTGAGTGACAATGAGATTACCGAACATCATTCCATTCAAACCTCCCAATTGCTGGGGAATAATATAATCACCAAGAGCGATAACAAAAGCAAGAGTAAAACCGCTAATTACTCCTGGCATAGAAAGAGGAAGAATGACATGGAGAAAGGTATTAAAACTATTAGCACCCAGGTCAGCGGAGGCGTCTAAAAGATTTTTGGGGATTTTTTCCAAGGAATTAAATATAGAAATAAACACATAGGGTAAGGCAATATAGATGAGAGCGACATAAACAGCAAAAGGACTATAGATAAAGATGGAGAGTGGTTCATCGATAATTTTTAGTGAAAGGAGAATGGTATTGAGGACCCCAACTCGTCCTAATATAGTTCGCCAGGCCACGATCCGAACCAGATAACTTACCCATAAAGGAACAATGACCAGCATATAGAGTTGATTTCGAAAGCGTTTTACTTTTCTTGATACTAAATAAGCCAAAGGATATCCTAATAATATTGAAGTAAGAGATACTAAAAGTGCTAAGAGGAGGGTTCGAAAGAAGATAGGAAGGTAGATTGGATTTATAAAAAATTCTAAATAGTTCACCAGGCTAATTTTTTTAACCACCACAGAGCCTTCTTTGATATAGAAACTGGTAACCAGCATAATGCAGATTGGAATGATGATTAATAAAAACAGCCAGGTGGTTATAGGGACACCAATCCAAATTTTGGAAAAAAAGGAAGATTGCCCTCTTGGTCTGGCATTCAATTTAGTTGTCAAGGTTGGTTTCATAATCACATACCTTTTTACATTCCTTTAAATAAGTAATCACATCATCTTTCTGGAAACCAATAAAAAGTTGATCACCAATTTTTTTATCATTAAAATCCGAAGCGCTTTCTATCAATCGAATTTCTGATTGTCCAAATTTGAGAGTGATTTCATAATCAGTTCCCCGGAAAACAATTCTGTGGATTGCAGCTTGGAAATGATTTTCAAATTTATTCTGAAACTCACTATCGCACACTTTATCTAAACATATTTTTTCCGGCCGAATGCAGGCAACAACTGAATCTCCTTTTGAAAAACTTCCTTTAAAACGCGTGCTGAGAATCGGTTTGCCATCCACATCGATAGTGATTGAATTTTCTCCTTTTTGGACTACTTGACCTTCAAGAAAGTTCATATCACCAATAAAACTGGCAACAAAAGTGGATGCAGGAGAATTGTAAATTTCATCAGGAGTACCAATTTGGTGGATTAATCCGTCTTTCATGACACAGATTCGATCCGACATGGTGATTGCTTCAGTTTGATCGTGAGTTACATAAATAAAGGTGATATCCACATTTTTTTGAATATCTTTTAGAACTTTTTGCATAGCAATTCGAAGTTTAAAATCTAAAGCCCCCAAGGGTTCGTCGAGTAAAAGTGCGCGAGGACGATTGACCAGCGACCGTGCCAAGGCGATTCGCTGACGTTGTCCACCGGAAAGTTGTTGAGGATAACGTTTGCCAAACCCGGTCATATTTACCAAAGAAAGAGCTTCTTCAATCATTGTCCGAGCGCTGGAATATTTCACCTTTTTCATTTTCAATGGGAAATGGATATTTTCTTCAACGGTCATATGAGGAAAAAGAGCATAATCCTGGAAGACCGTGTTCACGTTGCGCAAATACGCAGGTTTATAAGTAACATCTTCTCCAGCTAAGCAAATTTGTCCTTCAGTAGGCTCTTCAAGGCCAGCGATCATTCGTAATGTGGTGGTTTTACCACAGCCAGAAGGTCCAAGTAAAGAGAAAAACTCTCCATGATGGATCTCTAAATTGACATTTTGAACCGCAGTAAAATTACCAAATTTCTTAGTAATCTGAATGAGTTGTATTTCTGTCTCATGGTTGTTCATTCTAAACCTCGATTGGGAAATGTTTGGTTTATTAATTTAAGAATTTATTTTTACACAATCCCACAATTTTCCAATAGATCTCAATTCATTAAATTGATCAATTTTTAATTGACCAATTTAAAAAGCAATGAAATATTTGCTAAAAAACTAAAGACGGGAACAGTGAAAATGAATCAGATAATTTTCACTGTTCCCCCTACCCTTTTAAATGTTTACTGAGTAGCCTTGACTTCGTTCCAGAGGTTCACCCGAGCTTCAAAATCCTCTGGGCTTTTCATTAAAAAGACCGGAACTGGAACATTATCTATATCGTCATAGTTGCACATTTTAACAATATCAGGGTCAATAACTTCTTTGGCTGCAGAAGTAACTGCTCCAAATCCCATATACTTAGCCAGTTCTTTTTGGGCAAAATCAGATAACATGAAGTCAATCCACTTATGGGCTAGATCAGGATTTTTTGAATCTTTTAAAATAACCCAGCCATCAGCCCATACATAAATGCCTTCTTTTGGAGTAAGGCGACCAACGTTCATTTTCAGTTCGTCTCGGAGATAGAGGATCAGACCAGAATCATAACCAGATACGCTTAGATTGGTTTCACCAGAACCAAGAACACTTTTCTCTGAATCAAATCCAACGGTCAGAGTACGCAAGTTTCTTTTAATTTCTATCAATTTTTCCTTCACTTGCTTAAATTGATCTTCAGTGAGATTGTAGGGATCGGGGAAACCGAGAGCTATAGCTGCAACAACAACATTGTTATTCGCTTCATCGGTGATTGAAACTTGACCTTTGTATTTGGGGTCCCATAAGACTGACCAGGTAGTGGGTAATTCACCCACGGCATCTTTATTGTAAACAACATTATTCGAACCCCAAACGAATGAAACATGATACGGCTTTCCATCAAATACTGTGAAGTCAATATCTTTGAATTTTTGGCTTACCTTTTCCCAATTAGAAATTTTGCTCAAATCGATTGGCTGGAGAAGATTATTCTCGTAATATCTTTGAACTGAACCGCAATCAATGGTGACTAAGTCATACTGCCCACCACCAGCCGCAGCTTTGGTGAACATTTCTTCAACCATGCCAGAATAAGTAGCATTTACTTTTACGCCAGTTAGTCTTTCAAATTCCTTAACCCAAACATCTTCGGTGTAACCTTGGAAACAAAGAATGTTCAAAGTTTCCTGGGCATAAGCTAAGCTAAATAATAAACTGACTGCAACAAAGACAATAGCTAAAAAAAGAGAAAAAAACTTCTGCTTAAACATTGATTATCCCTCCTGTTTAAAAAATATTTAAATATATTTAACACCTAACAAATTTTAAAAAATACCCACTCCTTCACCTTACAGTGAATAATATTGGATCTTATTCAATGAACAGAAAAATTCAAGCTCCTTACGAACATCACCATAACCAGCCATCCAATGATGTCCAATCCCTTGAGATGCAATTTCTTCATTCAAATCTTCCAAAGAACGTTGGAAGCGCACTTTTAGAGGATTTCCAGGAAATTCCATCCCACACTCTATTGCCTCTCCGGTTAGTGCTGACATTCGAAAAGTTCCCCTCCTTCCTACTAAGTTAACCAGAGTGACAACACCTATCCGCGCTGGAAATAAAGCACACACTCCCTGATTGAGCAAACGAACTGGTGAAAGCTCTATTTGAGCAGGATCATTTGCAATACTAAAACCTCCTGAACCGCAATGGGAAAATAAAACTGTTTGTGAAATTGGATCTGGATATAGGAAATCAGTATTGTGAACCGGTTTTCCGGTTAAATTAAAAAGGATTTTCATGGTTACAGTATTATTGACATCTCCTTCACAGCCACCAACAATCTCCTCTTCGGCTAGGAGCGAATAGGCCAGGCAAATTTTTCCCATATATCGTGGGTAACATTTTATACATATTCCATCTAAACCGTATTCTTCAATTAGTTTTTTTAAGCCGAAATAATAGCTGAGAGCCTCGATGCCAGTTTGATTATTAACTGTTATCTTCCCGACTTTTTCCCCAATTGCAGTCCAAAGTTTAGAAGCGGCAAGTTGATCGGTATTTTTAACTGATTCAATAAGCTCATCTTCGTCTAAGTTCACGATACGAACTCCAGTTCGAGCCTTAATTTCTAACTCATCGTAAGCAATTTCGGTCATTCCCTTCACTCGTCCGCCAATGACACCAATACGAGAATGGCGAAGATGATTTCCCAGGGTTACCGCCATTGCAATTTCCCGAATTTTTTGATGAACTTTGACATCCTCTGGCTCTCCGTAAACGAAAAAGTAGGGTCTTTCTAATTCTTTTAAAACACAACAAATTTGCTGAACACCACATAATGAACCAGTTTCGACAGCTGGTAAAGCCCAAAGAACCACCGGTCGATTATAATATTCTAAAAAATCAAGCAAATGGTGATCTTCACTCCAGGTTCCAACTCCTACGCAGAGGAGATCGAAATCATGATTGGCGAAAAAATTAACAGCTTTTTGAACGGTTTGGAGGTCATATATAATATCCAAATTGGTTATAACAGGGGCAATATTTTCCAGTTGGTTTTTCATTCTTTGGAGAATGTACGGAGTTTCTGAAAAACCAACTTCTAAGGGTCCTGCTATTCCAATTAATCCAATCCGGGGTGTCATAATTTTCTCTCCTTTTTTAAATTTATTGTTAACTTAAACAATGCTATCTATCGTAGGCCTAGTTTTTTTTCATATTGGTTGATAATAGATTGAATTGCTTTTTGTTTGTCTTGAGAAAGTGGATTCTGACAGCCACCGAGAAGGATGGATGATACCAAATCAGAGGATTTTTCCGTAGTGTTTTTTGATCCTTTTTGCTTCCAAACTTCAAAATTTGTTCCATTTGACACATCAAGAGGGACATGCTCACCACTACGCAAATGATGGAGGGTGTGTTCCGAAGTGAGATATTCACCTCGTGGTCCGACTTGAAGAATAGAGTCAAGAGCTAGTGTATCTTTATTTACCTCGATTCCTTGACGGAATCGTTTGGCTATTCGACACATTTCATTGTCCATAACCAGTTGCTCCAGGCTGATAGTCATTCCTGTTCCAAACATTCCTAAATTGACAATCATGTCATTAGCGCCAATGATTCCGGCAAGGGTTGAAAGCATTTTTTCCCATGCAGCCTGTTCATCATGTGAATTGGCATCGTTGTCTGGTGCGGTTGTATGACTGGGGATGTTATAATAGTGTGCCATTTGGGCACCAGCAATTCTAAGTAAAGAAGATTCAGGCCGTCCAATCAGGACATTGGCTTGTTTCATTTCATAAGTTGTCCAAGCAGCACCATAAATAACTGGAGTTCCAGGGTGAATCAGTTGAGATATTATTATTCCAGAAAGGACTTCGGTATTATGAACTGTCAATAAACCGGCTAAAGTATACGGTGCTGTTACTCCCGCAATTGGTTGAGGAAGGAGATCAAGGGGAATCCCTTCCTGAGCAACGATGTAAAGAGCTTCCACTGCTCCCCTTTCCCAATAGAGTGGACTGGTGGTTGAGAGTTGGCTAATCATTGGAGAACAACCCTTCAATTTCTCTTTTCCGGTAATGACCTTACCCATATCTATAACTGCTTGATTGATTATTTCACTTTCAGAGGAGAAAAAGATGGGTTTTTTGGAATTTTCAAGAATTGCTTGAATTGCATAAAGGAGGGTGGTTTGGGGGGTTACATCTTGAGGCATAACCGGAACCCCCACCATATCAACTTCGGAAAGTTTATCAGAAAGGATGGCAAAATTTTCAACATCTTTAACAGTTGAATTACGACGTTCTCCGGTTTCGTTTACCAGGACGAAAACCGCGTTATGACCACTAACGCAATACCGTCCTCCATCTCCTAAAATAAAAGCAAGATCGCCATCTCGTTTGAAAATAGGGATTTGGCTTGGCAGAGTTGACAAACATTCCTCGACAATAGAAGGTGGAAATTTTACTCGTTCATTTTCAAAGTTTACTATACAACTCTTTTTTTGCAATAAATCAAGAATTTTTTTGCTTTCGACACGAAGACCAACCGATTCAAGTATAACCAAGGAATTTTCGTGAATTGTCAAAATTTCATTTTCAGAAAGAACCTTTAAATCGGTTAATTGCATAAACCCTCCTTTTAATGACTTTTTAAAAATATATTTGACCTTCTAATTCTAGGTTTTTTCCTTATTAATAAATTATTATACTAAATTACGATCCCCCTCCTTTTTTACACAAGATCCGTTTTTATAAATTGTTACCCATAAGATCTCTTTTTGTAGTAATAAAACTGGATTATGTAACGTATAGAGGAAGCTCTAAATAATAAATTCATAATCAAGGGAAAATCCCCCTCAGTTTTTTAGCTTTTACTACTCGATTTAGTGCCAGCATGTAGGCTGCCATTCGCAAAGAGCTATGATATTTCAAATGAAGATTCCAAACCTCATCAAAAGCTTTGCTCATTATTTTTAATAAAAGAGCATTTACTTCGTTTTCATCCCACATCAAAGATTGGATATTTTGAACCCATTCAAAGTAGGATACCACAACTCCTCCTGCATTAGCCAAAATATCGGGAACAACAATAATATTTCTTTCTTTTAAAATGGTATCAGCGTTGAAAGTGGTTGGTCCATTCGCAGCTTCAACGATAACCTTGGCTTGAACTTTTCCTGCATTTTCAGAAGTGATTTGATTTTCTTTTGCTGCTGGAATGAGAAAATCGACTTTGAGATTCAAAAGGTCTTGGTTGTTTATAACCGATACTCCAGGAGCGGTATAGCCCTCGAGAAGATGGTGAGGATGATGGTTGGTATATTCAATCATGTCTTGAATATTAAGGCCTTCTTCTCTATAGAAAGAGCTACTTATATCACTTACCGCCACAATTCGACAGCCTTCTTTATTTAAAAGATAGGCAGCGGCTTGGCCTACATTGCCAAACCCTTGAATCGCTACCGATGAATAAGTTAAATCAATATTTGTTTTTTTGGCTATTTCGTTGGTAATGAAAGCGACGCCACTTCCAGTTGCTTCCCTTCTTCCCAGTGAGCCACCGATTTCAATTGGTTTACCAGTTACAACACCTGGTACACAGAAACCCTTGAACATGCTATAGGTGTCCATAATCCATCCCATAACATCGGCATTGGTATTGAGGTCAGGAGCTGGAATATCCTTTTCTGGACCGATTAATGGAAGAATCATTGCAGTATAACGGCGAGTTATTTGCATGAGTTCTTTTTTTGTTAGCTTTGAAGGATCACAGCGAACAGCTCCCTTTGCTCCACCATAAGGTATATTAACTACAGCACACTTCCAAGTCATCCAGGCAGCCAAAGCCTTTACTTCATCAATCGTTACATCAGGTGCAAATCGTAGTCCTCCTTTACAAGGACCTCTGCTGCTGGAATGTTGAACTCGATAACCAGTAAACATTTCGACATGTCCGTTATCCATTTCAACCGGGAAAGAAACCGTAAGTTCTCTTTCAGGATAGCGAAGTGAGATGTAATCATCAAGATTCAACTCAAGTTGGTCGGCAGCAGAATCGAGTAGTTGCAACATGTTTTCGTATGGATTATAGCTTCGACTTGTAGTCATTAATAACCTCCAAATTCTGAATTATAATTTGCAGCTAAAATATTATATATAATAGCAAAAAATGATTCTACATTTCATTATTTATTTATTAATTTCAGTTGGTGTTTTGTATTTTTTTTAAAAAGGTTCTTTCCAGAATTGCTTGGTAAATCTCACCTTTTAGGCTAATTTAAGGTATTTATGTATTTTATTTGACAATCAAAACGTTATAGATTTTTTAATCAAATATTTCTATGAAGAATTATCTAATAATTCCTATTGAATAAAAGATTAACTTAGTTTTTTCAATATTATTCCTGTAATAATAGGTGGGATTTCCTAATTAATAGCTCTAGTGGGTCCTTCGAAAAGAAGCACCTTAGTATAATTATTATCCTTTAACCAATCTTTGGCCACGATTTAATTGAAAAATGGTATACATATCATCAGAGGATAACTGAAAATCAAAAATGTCAAAATTTAACTTCTGATGCTCTGCACTTTTTGCTTTAGGGATAGCAACCACGTTTTTTTGCTGGATTAACCAACGGAGCATAATTTGTGGAACTGTTTTCTCATATTTGCTAGCAATTTTTTCCAAGGTTGGATTATTAAGGTCCCGACCCCGGGCAATGGGACAGTAAGCAGTTAATGAAATATTATTTTTTTGACAGTAACTCAATATGGATTTTTGGTCGAGAAAGGGATGGTATTCAACCTGGACATTCATTATAGGCAAAAAAGATATTTTTTGGGCTTTCATGAGAAGATCTTTATTAAAATTGCTTAGTCCAATAAATTTAAGCATCTCCTTATTTTTTAGATAGTTCATCGCTTTAAAAGTCTCAGATAAGGAGATATTTGGGTTCGGCCAATGAATGAGTAACAAGTCAACATAATCGGTTTTCAGTTTTTTTAAACTATTTTCTAAAGAATGGATTACATCTTGGTATTGAAGATGAGTGGACCAAACTTTGGTAGTTAGAAATATTTCGTTACGAGGAACCAACGATTGAGTTATGGCTTCCCCAATTTCACTCTCGTTTTCATACATTTCAGCAGTATCGATATGTCGGTAACCAATCTCAAGGGCAGAAATGGTTGCTTCAAAACATTCTTTCCCTCTCAAATTCCAAGTTCCAAGACCAATCACTGGCATTTTCATTTCAAATATTTCAATAAATTCCATCCCGTTTCCTCCTTCTTGCTAAATTTTTATTCTGGCATAGTATTGTCAAGAATCGCAATGGTCTATCAAATTTATACCGAGGCTTTATATAACTTTGGATTCATAACCGGCATTTTTAATTGCCGAAATCAGGGATTGAGGCGTAACTCCATCTTTGACGGTTATATCGGCTTCACCCTTTTTTAAATCGACACTAACAGCTAAAACACCAGGAACTTCCTGAAGCGCTTTTTGTACTCTCGCGACACAATGTTGGCAACTCATGCCTTCGATTTTTAATTTCATTTAAAACACCCCAGAATTTTAAAATATTAGTTTTAAATAATATGGAAAATTTATTTAAAAATTAGTATTTAATCGGAAACGATCCATCATTTGTTGGAAAATTGGTTGATAAACTTGGTACCTATTAGATTCTGCAGTGAAGGTTAAAATATATCCTTTATTTCCTTGAACCAAATAAACTTGTGAAAAAGTCAGGTTTTTTCCGCTTTGAGAACGACTATAAATTAGTATTTTGCTGGGAACACCCGAAACAAAACCATCATAATTCCCTAAAAATTGGATATCGGGGAAAGCTTTTAATTGATTGATATTCCATTGGTAATAATCAGCTAATTGAACTGGGGATTGATAGGTTTCAACAATAACATTTAGATTTTCACGAAAACTATCATTTTGACTGTCTGTTGGGGCAAGGAAGCCATTGATAATCTGGTTTTGATAATTCTGGGTAACCGGTTCCCAATTGGAAGGATAACTAACAAAAAATCTATGTGAAGAATCCTCAAAAATTTTAAAATCCACAGCTGATAATTGAGCCAAAGAAATTGGATTAGGTCTTTTATTATTAATAATATCTATCACTCTTTGACTGGGAATAGCAAAATTAAGATTTTCTCCGTGAAAATAGACATAAAAAGCAATAGCGATTACTTCACCCTGCATATTCATCACTGGACTCCCGCTGGAACCAGGAGAAATCGGAGCGGTTATTTGTATGACTTCTCCATTTGAGTATTCGGGAATATTTCTTATTGCAGCAATAATTCCATCCGATACGCTAAACTCAAGAGCTAAAGGATTTCCCATGACCAATACCCTTTCACCAATTTCAGGGGTTGAATGAGAAATTGGAAGACCTTGAACTGAATCATTTCGGATATCTACTGAAAGTAAAGCCAAGTCACTTTCTTTGCTTCCACCTAGAGCCTCTTTTACTAAATAGGAATTACCTTCAAAGGTTTTTACCACGGCACTATGAGCACTTTCAATAACGTGCCAATTGGTGATGACATCTCCTTGGTTATTTATAAAGAAGCCACTTCCTTGCATTAAGCTTTGACCTTGATTATTAAATGTATAGATAGCCACAATCGTAGGTTTTACTTTTTTTACCAGAGAAACTAGATCGGCTTGGGAAAAGGATATGTTTGATAAAATGAACAAGACAATTAAAATTAATACTATTCGGAACAAATATTTTTTCACAATTTCACCCTCCTATGTCCCATGAATGAATACTTATAATTCTATTATAGAGGATTGATTTGTGAATTGCTCATTTGTAATACGGGTTTGCTTATGATATTCTCAAATGTTATCTAAATATAAAATATTTTATCTAAAGAGTCATCGAAACATAAGGAAGATATGGAATTTCTTTTTATTAATTCAGATAGGTAAATTTATCCTTTAAAATTATTCCAATACCGAACTTGTTACCCCCAATGAGGTGATGATCAATCATGACATACCGAGGATTTAGCAAAAAGAGGAATATCTTCAT
>MWBQ01000230.1 GCA_002069605.1 Candidatus Atribacteria bacterium ADurb.Bin276 | reverse complement strand
GATTAAACCATAAATTGACTTTATTTCCAGATATCTTTCAAGGTACTATTAATTACTTTCTTTCTCACATAATGTTTTTAAGAAGCCTAAGGAATTACCCGATTAACACAATTATAGGTAATAATTTCCTCCTCATTATATTAATTTAGCGTAATTAGTTTTGATTTGAAACTTGGGTTTCGCCCTCATCCTAATCATTTTCCATCAATAGAAAAGGGTATAATCATCCCTTCACTGCTCCGAACGTTAATCCTCGAATAATATAGCGCTGGAAAACCATAGCCACGATGACTGGTGGAATAATTGCCATGACACTCAAACCGGCCACTTGTTCCCAAGCAACTGTATCAGACATGACAAGGCTAGGAATCACCACGGTAAGGGGCGTTACCTTGGTTCGGGAAAAAACTAAAGCCATTAGGAATTCATTCCAGGGAAGAATGAAGGAAAAAAATGCTACTGGAATTAATCCCGATCGCAACAAAGGAAGTATTATGTGGGAAAACACCTGGAACTTGGAACATCCATCGATAAGTGCCGCTTCTTCGATGGGTATTGGTATGTCCTCCAAAAATCCTAACAGAAGCCAGATAGCAAATGGTAGAACAAAAACCGTATTCCCTAAAATAAGTGCCGGGTAGGTATCAAGCAAATGGACGTATTTAAAAAGAATAAACAATGGTAAAACCACCGCTATAGGAGGCATCATTTCAATGATCAGCATCCAAAATCCGTAGTTCTTCCCCTTTTTTAACAACTCCCTTAATCCATAGGCACCCATCGTACCCAGCATCAGCGCAATACACATTGAAATAAATGCAATAATAAAACTGTCAATTAAGGCTTTCTGACCTCCCGATCGGAGTGCGGCTCGATAAGCATCAAAATTGAATCGATCTGGAATGAATATGGGAGGACGAGTGAAAAATTCCCCTTTTATTTTAAAAGATGTCGAAATCATCCAAAAAAAGGGAAAAAGAGTCACCAACAAAAAAATCCCTATTAATAAAAATGCCACAAAGGTGTTGATCTTTTTTTTCTTGGCTTTTAATGTTTTCATGGTATTTCCCCTTTTTTGATTTCAGTCTTTGATTAGGATTTTTTTCACCAATATAGCGGCAATCCCAATAACCACTATCATTTGTAAAATTGAAAGCGCTGACGAGTATCCAAAACTGAAAAATTTAAATCCCTTCAAATAGGTTAAATAATTTAAAGTTTCGGTTGACATCCCCGGTCCTCCATGGGTCAATACATAAATGAGATCGAACAATTTAAAGTCTTCAATAACCCGTATCAAGGTAATGGTCAACAATACCGGCGCCAGGAGGGGAATAATGATCCAGCGGGTTATTTGCCAACCCGAGGCGCCATCAATTTGAGCGGCATGAATATAGTCATCAGGAATATTTTGTAACCCTCCCATGGTGACCAAGAGTATCAGCGGGAACCATTCCCAGGAGTTGGCAATTACTATTGATAGAAGAGCGACAGAGGTATTGGAAAGCCAGGGTACCGATTTCAAATAAAATACAACATTTAATATATAATTGAGTGGTCCATATTGCTCGCTATAAATCATCTTCCACATAAAAGCAATCACAACCGGTGATATAACGACCGGTATCAGAAAAAAACTGGTAAGAATGTTTCTCCCCTTGAATTCACGATTGAGCAGAATTCCCAAAGAAAATCCTAAAACCATTTGGAGGATGGCTCCAATGCCAACGATATAGATACTGCGAAGCAGCGAGAACCAAAAACGACTGTCTTGAAAGATATTGAGATAATTCTCGACTCCGATAAACCTTTTGGGAAGCGGTGAAGCTAATTCCCAAGAAAAAAAACTCATGTAAATGCTGTATATGAGCGGAAAGGCGCAAATAAGAATAATAATTAAAAAACTTGGAGCCAGAAACAACCCGCCAATATTGCGGTTCGCCCATTGTCTCATGTGGCCTAACATCACTGACCTCCTAGTTATTTCATTATAGCCCGGGGTGGACTAAATCATTTAGAGTTTTAACTAATCAAACCAATAGCCATTTTCTTTCCAGCTCTGGATCAATGATTGATAATATTGTTTCTGTATATCCCTACCTAAACTATCAGTTATTTTATTCCACTCGCTGGCTGCCCAATCGAGGGCTTCCTGCGGAGTTTTTTGTTTCGCTAAAGCCTGGCTGAGGGCAAGACTTAGAATATCCATATATTGAGCCGATCCCTGCATAGTAAGTTCGGGGTAACCCAGCTCAATATTCAATCTTACTCCATCAAGGTATTCTTTAGCTTCTTCATAAGAGGAAAACATTCCAAATGCTTCTGGAGTCTCAAAATGAGAAATTCGGAAAGGATCCATTCCGGCATAGCTACTTGATACATAAGCAAGGCTGGCATCGAGTGCCATCAAGCGAAGGATTTCGAATGCGAGTTCTGGTGCTTTACAGGTTTTGGTAATCGACATGACTCGTCCAGCAGCTAAAACTGGACGGTGAAGAATATTACCATCCGGCAACTGGAAACCAGGAACCAATCCCACTCCGATCTTGCCGACAACTTGAGAAACTGTCGGATTCGAACCTACTCTTCCAACATCAGTCCAGTTTATTTCCATAGCACATCGCCCTGAAATAAAGGCAGCTTGGAGCTCGTCAAAGCCATAAGTGAGAACTTCCGGAGGAGAATATTGAAGTGAAGCTACCCAATTTTCCAATGCCTGTATTGCTTCCGGGGTATTGATCATTGGATTGAGGTTTTGATCAAAGTAGGAACCACCCATACTGGCATACCGGTTAAACCACCAAGCATACATGAAGTCTCGCTGACCATAGGTGGCACATCCATAAAAATCTTCTTCGAGAACTTCACCGGCCAAATTTTCACCTTTTTTTCGAGTAAAAAACTCGGCAATATCTAACCATTGATCCCAGGTTTCTGGGGGCTGGAGCTCATACCCATATTTTTCCTGGAAGGCGGCTTGTTCTTCTGGATTTTCAAACAAATCCTTCCGATACCACATTGCCAACACATCTCCATCATAGGGAAGTGCATAGAGTTTATTATTGGCTTTACAATAAAACTCGAGAACTGGCAGGACTATATCATCGGTTTTTACGGAAAGTTTCTCGTTGAAACCATCAAGTGGTAATAGATAGTCATTGATGACAAAATCCCCCAGCATTTTTGGGAAAAAGACTACAATATCATAGGCACCGGTTTCTGCAACAAATTCGGTTTTAAGTTTGCTATATACTTCTTCAAATGGAAGTGAGTGTAAAACAATATTGACTGGTAGTTCAGCTTCAATCTGATCCTTAAGCCACTCAAATGGAGCAATATTTGCTCCCCCATCACACGCGATGTTTAATGTTACCCGAACTTGGTTCCAGGCAGCACCTGAAACCATTACAGTAAAAACAAAACAAACTAAAAATAGCGAGAATATCCGCCAACGTAGCATTTCTCTTCCCTCCATTCTTTTATTAAAGCCCACCCCGAAGCTATAATTGCTTTTTTAAGTACCTTATAAATCCCCTCCCTCCTAATCACGGTATCACTTTTTTATAATTATAAATTATCACCTTCCTTTTTCATATAAAGATGGTTTATAGGATAATCAGGTCTTTATAGTCGATGCAAAATTCCTCGACTCCATCTTTTGTGATCCGGACTACATCTTCCCAGCGCAGGCCAAAATGTTCTCGTTTCAGGAAAATATCGACACAAAAGGTCATGTTTTCCTGAAGATTATAATCAGAATTGGCTTCGATCCAAGGATGTTCCCCTTCCATAAGTCCGACGCCATGACAAGGTCCATATATCATGCATTCTAATGCATCGTTCTTTTTGAGAAATTCTCGATAGAGAGTGTCAATTTTACGGGCTTCGATTCCGGCTTTTAAATTGCTGACAATCAGATTACGAGCTTCCAAACCAATTTTCATCAAATCTAAGACTTCCTGAGGAGCTGGTCCAAATACAACCGGTCGTCCGATACTTGAAGCGTATCCACCTAAACGAGCTCCAACTTGAATCTGAATCATTTCGCCCTTTTGGATCTTTTTGTGAGTAGGTCGGGCTATGGCATGAGTGGTGTTTTCTCCGGAAATGCACCACATCGGATAAGCTTCATTTTCTGCTCCAAATTTACGAATGAAATATTCTGATTCAGCAACCACTTCAATTTCACTCATTCCCGGTTGAATTTTCTTCAAAACATTGGCGAAAGATTTTTGGCTGATGTTATAGGCATTATGCATGATTTCAATTTCAGTTTCGCTTTTAATTTGTTTCATTCCGATGATTAATTTTTCTGCTCGCACTACTTCACAACGAAAATCTTGGGCTGTCTTAGTAATGGCTTCATACACCGGGGTTGGCATCAAGGGATAACCAACTATTCCAATTCTCCGAAAAGAAGAAGTATCAATGACCTCATTAAAAAGATCGGTAAAAGTTGTCAATGGAACACCAGGGTATTCAGGTTCTGATGATTCCCGATATTCTTTCAGTTTGAGTATTCGCGGAATTTTCGACCAAGCTTTACTAAAAGTATAACTTTCTGGTCCAATTAAAAGTGAGGGCTCTCCTGTCTTGGGTATGAAAACTCCTGCTGACTCAAAAGATGGCCAGTAGTCAGAAAAATATCGGACATACTGGGGTTCGGCTTCATCACCAAAGGTGATGATTATATCTAGCTTTTCTTGAATCATTTTTTCCTGAAGAGTTTTCACTCGTTGAGTGAATTCATGCTGTGGAATTTGATTGATCATTTCTGACCTCCTAATTCTTTATTAATCTTTATTGTTTTTTATATTGTAAATTCATTTACGGGCATGATAAATCAAGCCTCTACAAAAAAATATTTAAGAAACGTAGGAGCGACAACTCATTGATCCCGATTACTATTTTTTAACCTCACTTTCTTCCATCAATGGAGCAGAAGCTTCTAGTCGTCATTCAGGCTGTGTCACAATCCCTTTCATACACCAAGAATAGCTTGAAAGTGGAGGACACAGTATATTTATCTTCAGTTTTTGGGTTATCTATTCCCAATATTCCTGTAAAATATTAACATAAGTGGTGGTAAAAAATTTATAGAATAATTATGACACAGTCTGATTGCGAGGAGCATCCTATGCGACGTGGCAATCTCTGCCACCAAATATGTCACTCTAATGAGTCCGGTGTCTTCTCCATGATGACGTGAGAATCTCATCTTTTTCAATCTTTTCCAAAATTAAAATATAAAAAGATGAGATCCTCACGGCTTCTGAATGCGAAGCCTCAGGATGACGCCGGCTGCGTCAGATGAGATCCTCACGGCTTCTGAATGCGAAGCCTCAGGATGACGGATTAAAGGCACACCCCCCTTTATCCCCCCTCAATGGGGGAATTTATAAGATGGTATTTTCAGGATAGACCTTCATGCTATTTTGCCGCACCAGATGAGGATGAAAACG
>MWBQ01000229.1 GCA_002069605.1 Candidatus Atribacteria bacterium ADurb.Bin276 | reverse complement strand
AATCTTCCTTCCGAACAACTGAAAGAACTTTGTTATTCTATCCTGAAAACCCTTGGGCATGATAAATCAAGCCCCCTACAAAAGATTTTTAAAAAATGTCGTCATCCTGAGCGGTGTTTTCCCGCGTGAGGATCTCATCTTTTATATTTCTTTGTTTTTAAAAAACTTTAAAGGATGAGATTCTCACGTCATCCGGTAAAAGATACCGGACTCCTCAGAATGACGGAGTGGGAAAAAAATCAAATCCCCCTAACCCCCTTTTCTAAAGGGGGAAATTGGTCGGTATATACAAATTTTCATCCTCATCTGGTGCTGCATAGCAAGGCATAGAGAGCCTATCCTGAAAATACCAAAATAAGTAAAAAGTGTTTAAAAAAGGCACCCTGAGCCCTCAGGTTCTGAGGGTGTGAGGATCTCATCTTTTAATTCTTTTTAATTAATTCCTCTCCCTTTAGATAAGGAGAGACGTTTTGGTATTTGTTTTTTTCTAAATTTCTTTCAGATCCTCACGAATTTTTTAACCCTAAGAATCACCATTATAACCACTACTTCATCTTTCGGGAACCAAATTCCTTGTGACCCTGTATGATATAATTAAAAGTGTAAATTTTTATAAGAAATCATGCTATTGGGTTTTTTAATTATAGGTTTTTAAAGCTAAAAGAAAAAAGGAGGAGTTCCCATGATAAGAAAAAAAACAGTCTTTTTGAGTTTTTTACTCATGATTTTGGGAATAATGACGTTCTCCGCGATATCGGTGGGCGCTCAACCAAGAGTTACATTCCGTTTCAACCTAAATCCCAATGTATATATATCCATTCCCCGTTCTCCATCAGTAAACATTTCTGTCGATCGGGGTGAAGATGCAACTTATTTTATAGGAGATCCAATTACCATACGGTACGGAGCTTCAAATGCTGGCTATATCAACATATTTGACTATACCTCCGATGGAGGGGTTATTATTTTAGTCCGCGATCAAAGAATCAGCTCTGGTAGCAATCTTGCGCTCAATAGCTCGGTTTCCGGACCAGCTGGTGTCGAACGCTTAATAATCCTCTATACACCAAAACCAGTTGGAGATAATCAGATTCAAAACTTTATCGAATCTCCCCACCAAAGTGGTCGTCAATTCCCTCTATCAGCGGTTAATCGAACACATTTTAATGTAGCCGCTCGTGCTCGATCTACCATTCTGTCGCTCGAACCCTCTTCTTTTACTATAGAACCAGGTTCCAGCTACACAATGACTGCCCAGCTTACCGATGCCAACGGGAGACCCTTAAGGGGAGCAAATCTTAACTGGTCAACTGATAATGGTAGTTTGTCATCATATAATACGATAACCGACCCGAATGGCAGATCTTCGGTTGACTATTATGCTCCAAACACGACTCGACCAAGTACCGCGGTAATCAGCGTCAATTTCTCTGGGGGCGGAGGTGCATCCCCCAGCAATGTCCAATCTACGGTGAACATTATTAGTCGAACCCGACCGTCTGAAATCATAATGAATCCAACCTCTTTTTCGGCAAGACCAGGAGATGAAGTTCGTATTACCGCAACCTTACGGGATATCAATGGCAATCCAATAAATGGAAGGACTCTATATTGGACAACTGATTTAGGAAGTTTTAACAAATCATCGGTTGCGACCGATTCATCGGGGCGAGCAACTGTAATCTATTATGCTCCAGATGTAAGTGATGTAACTACAGTTTCTGTTACTGCAGAATTCCGAGGTGTAACCGGATTAGGAGCTACAACAACAACCATCTCGGGTATAATTGAACCAATATTCCCCATCACACCAACGAACACTCTTTATTACTTTGATTTTGGAAATGGAGCAGCAGAACATAATTTCTTAACCATGAGATATACCGGGAACTTGGTCAATGGTTTTTCGCTAAGCGATACCTATTCACTTGAGATTCTCAGTGGAAATAATGTTGATTTAACCTTCTCGCCAGGATCAATTCCAGAAAAAGCAACACTCTTCATCTGGGCTCAAGGAGATTCTGGAGCAAGAGTTCGTGTTACTTTCAATAATAGAAATCCATTAAATATAAACCTTGATAGCAGTATCATTGAGCCTGACAATCCAAAAGTAGTTAATATTCCTATACAGAGCTTAGTTGAAGGCAACAATCGTTTACGAATTGAGGGTGATGCAGCAAGAAGAAGAGCAATACACATTCAACGATTAGTTATCGTCTTCTAAAGTTATTCTTATAAAATACTCCATACCAAAAGTAAAACGGCATGGAGTATTTTATTTTTTGAATAGATCCTCCTGCCACCTTAGTAGCACTAAGTGAGGATGAAAATAATTGTATACCAATCAATATCCCCCTTTAGCAAAGAAGTATGAAGGGGGATATGAGTTTTTTTTGAAAAGAATCGAATCCCGAACCATCTTCCTTTATCCAAAGGGATAAAAAAAATAAAAAGATGAGATCCTCACGCCCTCACAAAGTGAGGTCTCAGGATGACGTATCATAATAATTCCTTCTCCCTTGATAAAAGAAGGTGAGGATGAGGGTGATTATTTTTAAATTCACTTCTCACTATATTTACAGTATAAGTAATTGGAAAGATTTTTCTCTATTAAAAGGGTGAAAAAATGACCTATTTAAAAGGAGCAATATATGTTTCAAATACTGCTCCTTTCATTAAAAAAAATCCTTGGGACTATATCTCATCAATCACCTCGCAGATCGAAGGAGAATCCACCATTCCGTTAAGCGATGCTGATATTAAGGTCTTTATGGGAGGAAGCTCTGATCTAATATGTAGAGGATTATCGAGCGATGAAGGCGAGTTTTATCTTCGGGTTCCATCAGGAATAAATTGTTTTATTGAAGTTTACATGAACCAAAAATTAATCCTAATTAAGCACCTTCAGGTGAGTGAAAAAAGAGAAATGAAAGTTGGTTCTTTGGATATAGAAAGCACCGCAGAAGCAATATTGCTTAAAAAAAAGCTCTTAATCAATCAAGATCAACCCTTATCGCCTGTCCTTCTTGAAAAGCTTTATCCTCAAATAGAATATTGCTGGAAAAATGGGATAAGCCTTCATAAATTATATGATACCCAAGATAATCACGATCAAATCGTTATTTCTAAGCATGATCCCTTCCAGCTCATCACTTCTTTTAATATTGAAATTGATGAAGGGAACGAAAACTTATTTTGGAGCTGGGCTACTCGGGAACCTTGCCAGGCTAGGCTCTTTTATCGTTCCTTTCGATCTCGACATTATCGACAGGTTGAATTTCCCGAATATAAAAAAAGGGGCTTCCATAATCTTTCTTCTCCTCAAGAATTTGAAGGATACGTTTACTATCTGGAAGTTCAAACTCAAAAAGGTTTTTTGGCCCTCACACCGCCTCGTTGCTTCCGTATTCCTATCAAGCCTCGATTGGCAAGACATCGATTTATTGGCCGGCAGGAAGGTCCGGTGGTTACCACCCGTAATGTAACTCATGGAAAAAAAACCATTCAATTATCCGATCTCAAAATTGACCTCTTGCTGAAAGGAGCTATAGAAAAGAGTTTTGAGTCTGAAATGAACTTGGAATTTGTTAAAAAAATAAAAATACCGCGCTTTATACTTCGTGAGGGGTTTCATGAGCTGGAACTCAACATCTACTTTCCCCAAGATCATTCATTTCTCTGGGGACCGATTGAAACTCCGGAAGAACTTTCTATCGATTCTCAAACCTGGGAAAAGATAAAAAAATTATGGGCAAAATTTCAGATTAGTGCACCTTCCAATAGTGTCGTTGAAATTGGTTATAGCAAACCCTTTTCTGAAATTATTTCCTATCGGAATCGAAGTCATTATCGGCTTTTCTCCAATATGGACTTGTCTGACACAATACTCATTCTCAGCTATCGATCTTTAGATACACTTAATCTGGATTGTATGCAGTTTTTCCTGGGGCAGCTTAATCTTCAGGGTGAAGGTCAATTTTCAGATTACCACCTTCAACTGAAGTTAGAAGGTCGTTTTTTTGAAGAAAAAAGCAATGACCTTATCATACAAAGTTCCAGGGATATTTATGGTCAGATTGACCTGGATGCCGATATGGTCATCACGGCAAATTCTTATCATCAATTAAATTCTTTTAATCCTTACTAATGGTTTTTCCCGGATAAGGACACCAATTGGTAACTGGGCATTCCCAGCATTTTGGTTTCTTTGCTTGACAGATATATCGGCCTAAAAATCCTAAGAGGTGTGTTACTCTTATCCATTTCTCTCGGGGGAAAATCTTAGCAAGATCCGACTCAATTTGATCCGGATTTGAAAATTCAGACCAACCCAGTCTTTGAGAAACCCTTGCTACATGAGTATCAACTGGTATAGCTGGAATGCCAAAGCCATTGGCTAAAACAATATTAGCAGTTTTTCTCCCCACACCATTGAGCTGAACCAATTCTTCCACTTTTTTAGGAACTTCTCCCTGGAAATCTTTAATTATCTTCTTGCTCATTGCTCGGATATTACGTCCTTTTTGCCGATAAAAACTAATAGTTTGAATTATTTTATCCATTTCCTCATCATCTGCTTCAGCCATAGCAGCCGGATTGGGATACTTTTGGAATAAGGAAGGGCTTACTTGATTGACCCTTTCATCCGGAGCCTGAGCAGCTAAAATTGTTACAACCAGCAGTTCAAAAGCATTTCTATAATTGAGGAGCAAACATGCATCGGGAAATCGTTTTTCAAGGATATCGATAATCTTCATCGCTGTTTCTTGTATCATATTTTACCTCTCGTTACTAAATTTTAGACCCTTTGATCATATTTATTTCAGCTCCCTGGTTAGATTTTACTTTTGCCTTCTCTCATCAAGTGAGAATGAACTATTTCATTCTTTTATTTATTTTTTTCCTCGCCCCATTGTGGGAGAGGATCAGGGTGAGGGGGATACTTATTTTTATCCTCATCTGGAGCTGTTATCCAGCATGAAGCTCTATTCTGAAAACACCAAAATTGGTAAAAAAGAATAAACAAAAAAAGATAAGGCACAACCCTGAATCCCCCCTCAATGGGGGAATGAATTCAACAATTCCCCTCCTTGTTCGAACGGTGCCGC
>MWBQ01000228.1 GCA_002069605.1 Candidatus Atribacteria bacterium ADurb.Bin276 | reverse complement strand
GCATTCAAACCTAATTTGGCATACTTCATCCCTAAATGCCAATCAGCCGTGTGCAGAAATCTGGCCATTTTTCACCTCCTAAACTGGATCTGATTTTGATTTATCTTTTTGTTTCGTCTCTTTTTCATTTTCAGTCAATGATTGGACTGCAGCAATAATAGCCTCACGACCAACCTCCCGAACTGCCTCTTGCACTGCTTGCTGTATCGTATTCGCTATATAAGTTTTCATACCGGAGACTTCTTCCTTGATTAATACTTCGATTTCTCGTCCGATTGCAGCATAAATTGGTGCGGTTACTCTCTCGGTATAGGATGGTGAATCGGAATAAGCTTGGATCCGTTGTGCTGATGCTAATTGTTTTAATGCTTCCGAAAGTGACATTTTGCCCTCCTATTTTTATATATAGTAAATTGTTTTGATGGAATATAATAGTTTTCAGAACCTGAAATAGGTATTGAATTTCAAAATTTCAACCTTCGAATCGGATTATACTACTCTTTCTAATTATTTCTTTTTCATTCTAACTCATGATTAGAAAGTTAGATGTAATTATTTTATCATAACTATCATATTTATATTAATTATTATTATTTATATCATTTTCATATTTGATTTTCTCAATTGAATTTTTTTAATTACTCTCGTTCGATTCATTATGGATAGGTTTTAGTGTAAATTTAAAGAATAATAAGAAAAAATTTAGGGGGGATTAGCTATAGGGAGCTGGTTTGGGATTCGTTTCAAAAAAACTCAAATCCCCCTAACCCCCTTTTCTAAAGGGGGAGATTGGTTCTTGAGTATATATTTTCATCCTCATCTGGTGCTGATAGGTAGTAAGAAAGTCAATCCTGAAAATACACTGGCATGATAAATGAAGCCCCCACAAGAAAATTAAAAAATGTAGGGGTGCAATAAATTACGCCCGATTAATGTAGCGATATGCCACGGCAGGTCGAATTTTGGTTTTCATCCTCATCTGGTGTCAAAAAAATGGCATGAAGGCCTATCCTGAAAATATAATATCGTTTTACTTTACCGTCATCCTGAGTGGTGCTTTTCCGCGTGAGGATCTCATCTTTTTAGGTTTTTTGTTCTTCAAAAAGATTTAAAAGGATTAGATTCTCACGTCGTCCGGTAGAAGACACCGGACTCCTCAAAATAACAAACTGGTTGGCAGAGATTGCCACGTCGCTCAACCAAAGAACGGTTGGGCTCCTCGCAATGACGGATTTAGATAGATATTTCGACCTAATTTCATTTTGTAAGGTGGTGTGAAGGTTTATTCTTCAAATCCATTGGCGAGCTTGATGAATAAGACTCCTACAAAAGATTTAAAAAACTGTTGAACGCTATTTTTTAAGCCCTACTTTTAGATTTTCATATATATCTGTTGCCGACAGGTAGCATTAGGATTTATTCATGGGTACATGATGAAATCATCAGGCAAACTCCTCGGTCACTTCCCGAGCCATTTTGTCCCATTCCCATAAACGTTGTGGCTGATTCCGGCAAGTGCTAATATCTTTCATAATAACTTCTACAGAACACCCTTTGGTTTTTTCCAGAATAGAAATCAGCTGCCTACGACCTTCATCAAGATCCCATACATCCACGGCGAAGATAGCCGGACTTGGTTTAAGAGATAGGACATATTGATTCCCAACGTTTTGAACAGCTTCGTTAAGATCAACCCAGGGACTCATGGAAACTTTACGGAGATTCGGTATTTGCTTTAGGATTGAAATCTTTTTGTGCAGTGGTTCGCAACAACCATAATAAGTAAGGCCAAATCGTTCTAACCAACGTTTCTCGTGTAGAAGGGCAAATTCCTCATGCATTTGCGGTGAAACCGCTGCAAAAATTTGTGCGGCACAACTCCCCCACAAATCAATGGTACGTATATGGTTCTGGTTAAAATCAGCTTGTGGGAGTTGGTGGCTAAATCCGTACCCTCCTGAACCTACCCGATTCGGGCCATTATTTAAGGCGAGAAGGTTAAGCTTTTCATATTGGTCTAATCGATGTAGCCACGCATCAACTAAACGTTCCATAACCTTATGAATGAAAGCAGGTCGAGTCGTCAAACCAAACAGGGTTTGTTCCACCCCTAACCACTGAACCAAGTCATCCCAAGGAGCAAACCAAAATCCAAACCAACTACTATAGGTTTTCCATCCATTGGCTCCTTTTTTCTCCAAGGGTAAAAGCTCAAAATCATAGATACCTCTTTTTTCAACCGGTAGAATACCTACAAAAACATCCTGGAGAAGTTGATAATTCTGTTCGGTTTCTTCCCAATTGACTTCAACCATTGGCATCTTAATTTTTTCTATATCTTCTTCATTTTCAATAACCGGATCGAAATGCGATGCACCATCAACCATTATGGTATCAGCCATACCAGTATATCCTTCAGCGTTTTTTAATTGAGGGAGAACATCAAATCCAGTATCATGAATGACCAGCGGGCAAACAATCACCGGTTCCAAAACCATATCACCGGGCATATATTTCCATTGATAAATAAGCTGGCGGATTCGCTTCTCTTGTCTTCGACACAATTCGCTAGTGGTTTCAATAGAATTGACTTCAGGTCCTAATTCATGCCAGGGAATCTCATTCATCCATATCATTGGTTTTACTTTTTCAAGACCATTAAGACATTTCCACATATCAGCTTTTTGCTGGTGAATTGGCAATGAGGCATATTCAGCTAATTCGGTCGCCAGCTTACGAAGGACCTCTTTTTCTTTTTTTGATATCGTCGTCATACCAATTCCTCCCTGAAGTTAATTTATACATAAAAAAATTTAGAGGTTTTGTGATTATCGTTTATTTTAACATTATTTAAGGAAGATAATTTTGGTCCTTTGAAATAATTGTAAAATAAGTGAAAACACTGAATAATAGAAATGTTATCACATAAATATAATGATGCCTGAATAGTAATGAATATAAATTTGGCAGAATATTAAGGTGAAAGATTGTTGGCAAAAATCATATCCATAAGGATGTAATCTTACTATTAAACCTATGCGTAAATTTTTTAAATTTCATGAATATCCTATAATATGAACTTTTTATACGCTTTTCATTTGATTACCTAGGCCAGTGTTGTAAAATTGATAAAGGATAAAACTTGATTCTAGTCCGCGTATTTTCCTAAATTATAGATTTTTCTGTGAGATTAAGGACTAAACACAAAAAAATGGAATTATATAAAAAAATAAAAGGAGGTATTAGTAATGAAATTATTAGTTAGCCAGAAATTACTTTTTCCAATTGTTATTCTGTTGATTTGTTTTACAGGATTAACTATGGCAATTGGGAAAGAAAAGCTTGAGGTTGCTGTTTTTGAAGGAGGGTACGGAATTGACTTTAACCAAAAAGTCGGTGAAGAATTTGCCGCTTTACACCCCGATGTTGAGGTTGAAGTATGGGGCAATCCCCGAGTGGGGGAACAGTTAAGGCCTCGATTTATCTCTAGTAATCCACCTGATGTTGTGTACCCAATAGGACCAGCACCAATTGATGTGTGGCAATTAATTCAACTTGGTAAAGCATATCCATTGAATGATATTTTAGATAGCCCTGCTATTGGAGCTGATGGGACTTTCGGTGAGACATTTATACCTAGTTTACTTGAAAGCGGGAAAGTCGGAGATAATTACTATCTCATTGCCGGGAATAATGACGTTTACAGCTGGTGGTATAACGAAGGATTGTTTGAAGATTTGGGAATTTCTGTTCCTACAACATATGAAGAGCTTTTGGAAATTTGTGAAGTTATTAAGGCGAATGGAATAGCACCCTTTACCTTCCAAGGGAGATACCCTCTTTACATGACTGCGGGTTTCTTACTCCCCTTTGCTATAAGAGTTGGAGGTATACAAGCATTGGTTGATGCAGAAAACTTAGTTCCTGGCGCATGGAATAATGAGTTCTTCCTCAAGGCGGCTGAAATGACCCAGGAATTACTTGAAAAAGGATATTTTCAAGATGGAGCCTTAGGAATGACTCATACCGAGTCCCAGGTTGAATTTCTTCAAGGTCGTGCAGCGATGATTCCATGTGGTACTTGGTTGGAAGCTGAAATGATCGAACAAATTCCAGAAGGATTCCGAATGCGAATGATGCAAATTCCAGCTGTTAATCCTGATGTAGATCCAGCAATAGTAGGAACGGTTGTAAATTACTGGATGGTTCCTGCCGATGCCAAAAATCCAGAATTAGGCGCAGAATATCTTAAACTTCTCTTTTCTGTCCCCAATTGTGAAAAATGGGTAAAAGAAAAAATGAGCTTAACACCTATTTTGGGTACCGGATCAGTAGCAGAATCAGAAGCTCTCCTTAGTGCTGTTGAAGTGATGGAAAATTCTTCAGTTGTTTTTATTGAACCTTTTGTGGGGTGGACTCCCTGGTATCCATCTCTGGGAAAAGTTATTGATGATGGAATGGCAGCTCTCTTAAACCGAGACATTAGCCCCAAGGAATATGTTGATACCATTGAAGCAGAAGCTGAAAGAATTCGTAACGACGAAAGAATTCCTAAATATACACGCCAATACTAACTATTTTGGGAAGTTGTTTTAAAAGCAACTTCCCAGCCAATTTCTGGGGAGCAGACTAACAGTGAAAAGAAAAGACCGTACGTTTTTAATTATAGTATTTTTGCTTCCTTCGGTTTTTTTATATTGTCTCTTTGTTATATACCCTTATATAAAGGCATTCTATATCAGCCTATTTAATTGGAGTGGCTTATCGCTTTATAAGGATTTTGTTGGTTTGGAAAATTTTTCCCGCCTTTTTAGAGATCCGGTTTTCTGGACTGCTTTAAAAAACAACTTATTCATTTGGATTATTGGGGGTAGCTGTATTGTTGGTCTCGCTCTGTTTTTTTCATTGGTTATTTCAAATAGACCATCAAGTGCCTCAATATACCGTACCGCTTTCTTTTTTCCCTATTTGATTTCATTAGCCGCAGTAGCAGTTTTGTGGTCGTTTATTTATAATCCAACTTTTGGTTTACTAAATAGTGTACTCAGAGGAGTTGGACTTGAATCTTTAACTCATGCTTGGTTGGGAGAAACTCGAACAGCCCTTCCAGCTGTCACAGCCACCATTATTTGGTATTCAAATGGGTTTTATCTCATACTTTTTTTATCGGCTATTTCTAACATTCCTCCTTCTCTCATTGAAGCAGCCAAGGTAGATGGAGCGAGTTTGTTTCAAAGAGCAATTTTTATAACCATTCCTCTTATACGGGAAATATTTAAGATTGCCATTGTCTATATAACCATTAACACTTTAAATATTTTTGATGTTATTTATGTTATGACGGTTGGAGGACCAAATCGCCGTACTGAAGTTTTAGCCACTTATATGTATGAACAAGCTTTTCGAAATAGTGATTTTGGTTATGGAACAGCAATATCGGTAATGTTATTTCTTTTTACTATTGTTATCTCAGTTTTTCTATTTCGTCTTTTAACCAAAGAAACATTAGAATATTGAGTGTTAAAGAGGAAAATATGAAAAAAAATAAAATTAAGTACTCTCTAACCAATCTTCCTGCTTCTCTTTTACTTTGGTTTTATATGTTGGTTGTGATATTACCCATGATCTGGTTATTTATTGGATCGATTAAAACCAGTTCTGAACTGTATGGTAGTCCATGGTCTTTACCTTCTTCTTCTCAATGGAATAATTATGTTGTGGCGTGGACAGAAGCAGAGCTTGGAAAAGCCTTTTTAAATAGTATATATGTTACTCTTTTATCCCTCATAGCTACCATTCTTTTAGCAGCGATGGCTTCTTATGTGCTTGCTCGATTTAGTTTCCTTGGTAATCGTTTTTTCTATTACCTTTTTACAGCTGGAATGATTTTCCCATTGTTTTTAGGTTTAGTGCCACTATTTTTTCTTTTAAATGATTTAAAATTGCTAAATAGTTTAAACGGCCTGGTGCTTACCTACACTGCTTTCTCTTTACCCTTTACGGTATTTGTTCTCACCGGATATTTTAAAACCCTTCCTCGAGAGTTGGAAGAAGCAGCTGAACTAGATGGTTGCTCGGTATTCAGAACTTTTTGGAGCATCATGTTTCCTATGGCGAAGCCCGGTCTAGTTGCTGTAGCAATATTCAATGTGATTGGTATGTGGAATCAGTACCTTTTAGCCTTAATCAGTATAACTGATCCTCAAAAAAGAACACTTCCCTTGGGAATAGCCAACCTTCTCATGATCCAGCAATATCGTACAAATTGGGGAGCTCTACTGGCAGGTCTTATGATTACTATTCTTCCATTATTAATTCTGTATATTTTATTTCATTCTCATATAACACGTGGCATGACCGCTGGAGCATTGAAGGGATAAGAGAGAAATATAAAGAAAATTAATCTGAATAGGAGTAAATATTATGTCTGAGAAAAGTTTTCTATCTTATAAAAGAAATCTCAATGACACATTTTGTCGTTTAAAAGATTTTTATGAGGGCAAGGGAGAAGCAAAAATATATGCCCAGATGAATGTCATCAGTTCCTTTCAAAATGAATACCTACTTAACAATCCGCCTGGAGAACGTTCTTATCCCGATCCTTCCGAAAGAATTAGAATATGGGATAACTACCTCAAGGAAAGACGAGCTATAGAAGATGATTCTATGCCGGTTTGTTATCTATCGGAGTTTGATCAAGGCTTATATGCTGGTTTAGTTGGTGGAGAGATACGTTTTCTTCAAAATGAGGATACCATCTGGATTTCTTCAATGGTGAAACCCTTTCTTGAAGATTTGACATCTTTTCAAAGCATGAAATTAAATCCTGAACATCCTTGGTTCAAGAAATATCGTCAGCAACTACGTATTTTTTATGAATACGCAAAAGGGAAGTTTGGCGTCGGTCATTTTATTTTAATTGATTCCTTTAACTTTCTCTATGAATTAAGAGGAGCGACAAAAGCTTATTTAGATGCTGAAGAGAGCCCTCAAATGGTTAAAGATATTATTGACTTTGCTTATAAGCTGAATGTCTGGGTTATGGATACATTTTTTGAAGAAATACCGCTTTTTGAGGGTGGTACCTTTAGTAATTTTGGTCAATGGATTCCAGGACGAGTGGTATCAGAAAGTGTCGATCCCTTTCATATGACTTCAGTTGACTATTTTTTAAAGTGGGGGAAAGAACCGGTGGAAAGTATCTTTTCACATTTTGATGGAGGATTAATACACCTACATAGCAATGGTCGACACTTGTTAGAATCAATAGCACAATTGAATGGCATAAGAGCTGTTTTAATGGCTAATGATGTTTGGAATCCTCCATCAATCACTCTTTTAAAAAAATTTGATTTCCAAAGGGGTTCTGTACCTCTAATAATTCCAACCTCTTATCAAGATTTTAAGAATTCCTTGGTTGACCATTCATTGATAGGAAATGCCTTCTATATTGTGGATAATGTACCAAGTAATTTGGTTGCAAATCAATTAATGGAAAAGGTTCGTAGTTATAGTATTTAAAAATGCAAATAATCCATTTGTTAAATTATCTCATATTATTTTAAAACTGTTTTATAACCTAGATGAAAAGAGTTAAGTATCAATTTTATAAGGAGGAATGGATGTGAAGAAAGTTAATGTTGAAGTGAATAAGATTGGTTATCCTATGCCGGTGGTAATTATTGGAACTGAAGTCAAGGGAAAAGCAAATTTTATGACGGCGGCTTGGGTTACAAATGTCAATTTGGAACCTCCAATGTTAGCAATTTGTTTAAGCAAGGATCACCTTACATCAAAAGCTATTCAAGAAAATAAAGTATTTAGTATCAATTTTCCCGACCGAACCTTAGCGATTAAGGCTGATTACTGTGGCTTAAAATCAGGAAAAGAAGTTGATAAATCAAATATTTTTAATATTTTCTATGGGAAAGAACACCAATCCCCTCTTATCGAGGAATGTCCTCTTTCGGCTTCCTGTAAACTCACTGAAGTAATCCAAGTAGCAGGCGATCTTCTGATTATTGGCGAAGTAGTAGAAGCTTTTTCTGATGAAGGTTATCTTAACCAGGGAGAACCGGATGTAAAGAAAATGGACTTATTGATATTCACCATGCCGGATAATAAATATTGGAGCTTAGGGGATTATATTGGTCAGGCTTTTGAGATAGGGAAAAGCATGAGCAGTGATGAGGAATAAGGATCACCAAGAGAAACACAAAAAGTAAAAAAATGAAGCAATGATCTCTTTAGGAAAAATGCTTTTTATCTATAACCCAGCGGGAATACCCACTGGGTTATTTCTTGTTTAATACATTGTAACAATACTTAAAGTTTGATGTCTTCTTGGTTATATTTAGTAATTAATATACTAAAGCCAAAAATTTTCTGCTTCTTCTCTGGCAATCTTACTCCAACGAATGACATTCTGAGGATTATTGCCAATAGTATTATTATCTTTCATGATAATTTCCACTACACAACCCTTGGTGATTTCTAAGTATCGGCGTATTTCTTGTCGAATAAATTTTTCATCCAAATTTGGAACAGCAAGATAAGAAGGATTAAATTTCAATGAATAAATGTATCGGTTCTCTAATTTTTGAGCCATATCCTCTCGATTTGCCCAAGGAGAAACCGATACTCTCCTTAGATTGAGAAATCCTTTCACTGCTTCCCATCTTTGATTAATAAGTTCACAACAACCATAACAATTAAGTCCAAAACGATCTAAAATCGATTTTTCATATGGGAAAATGAATTCCTCATAGAGAGCTGGTGATACTCCTACCGTAGGTTGGCTTTCTGCAAAACCCCACATATCTATTGGCCTTACATGGGAACCATCAAAATCTTTTTGGGGTAACTGATGGGAGTAACCCATTCCTCCGGAACCAACATAATTACCAGTATTGTTTAAACAAAGCAAGTTATTTTTTTCAAGATAGTCTAATTTTGCCAAAATGCCGTCACGCAAAAATCTCATTAAATGATGCAGTTCTTCGGGGTGATCATACATATCATACATCATTTGTTCTAGGCCGCGTAAATATACCGCTATCTCGGAAATGCCTAAACTCCACCACCACATTCCCTTGAGCCGGACCTTCAGTGTATTTCCGACAACATCCTCAGCAAGAGAAAGAATGTGGTTAGTCATCTCATAATCAACTTCGATCTGGGGAAAATGAAGCTCATCGATTAAGGAATAATCATTCATTGGAGCAATCCAACGGTAAGATCCTCCACCTTCTCCACCAATCTTTTTTTCTTGCATGCCCCAATCGCTTTCAATAAAAACATAGGGAATATCAAAGTAAGGTTCTATTACCCGGTCATCATTCATTGATTCGCCCCAGAATATTAATTGTCTCAGCCAGAATTCCCAATGTCTTGCCAGATTATTCTGACAAAGCATTTGGTCTTCAGTAATAATTTCATTCCAACCATTTTCTGGATCGCAAAGAATTAATGGTCGGACCGATTCCAGAGCATTATGTCGATACCAAAGATCTTTTTTTTCATTTTCAATGGGACGGCAGGAAAGTTCTGCAACGCGTTCTGCCAGAGTACGTAAGGTTTCTCGTTCTTGATTAGAAAAAACGGTATTAATCTCTTTTTTTGGATTTTCTTTTTCAGAGAATTTAGTACTGGTGTATAGTCGAGCTGCCCATAAAGGTCTTTCATCTATCATAATTCAATAAAACCCCCTTAAATAAATTAACCCGTTGATAGTCATCAAATTTTCGGAGACTATCAACGGGTTAATTTATTTACCACTCAGGTTCAAATTGATCTACGTTTTCTTTGGTTACTTTTGGAATTGGTATATAGTAAAAGAAATCTTTAACCTCTTCTCCGTTTGCTATTGCAACCGCTTTTTCCATAGCGAGTTTTGCATCTTCAACCGGTGATTGAAGGTTAGTACCATAGAGGTCTCCTGATTTAACCGCTGCCAAACCTTCTCCGCTTCCACCAATACCGATAATGACAATATCAGTGATCCCAGCTGCTTTTGCAGCATCAGCTGCACCTACTGCAAGGGTATCATCGTGGCCAAAAACACCATCGATATTGGGGTATTTCAAAACCCAACTCTCCATAATCGAGGTGGCCATTGCTTTCTGCCAATTAGCTGGTTGGGAAGCAAGTACTTTAATTTCTGGTGCTATTTTTTCAATTGTTTCTACGAAACCTTTCTGGCGATATACAGCGGGGTGAGTTCCTGGAGCACCTTCGAGAATAACTACATTACCCTTCCCCTCAAGAGCTTCTGCCATCATTTCAGCTGCAATAACACCTTCTTGGTAATCATCGGGTCCGGCGTAGCAAGCAAGGAATTTATAGGCTGATTCATCAGGTGCGGCATTGCTGGCAACAATAGGAATACCAGCATTAAAAGCTTTTTCGAGTGATGGGATTATCGCTTGGGTATCGGTTGCTACGACCACGATGACATCTACATTACTAGCGATCAAGTCTTCCATTTGACTAGCTTGTTTAGCTGGATCCCATTGAGCATCAAGTACAATCGTTTCTACTCCATACTCTTTTGTTGCTGTGTCCCATGCTCCTATATAGGAAGCGAAATAAGGAACATTAAGCCCGGGCATGGTGAGTCCAATCACCGGTGCTGCTGATGCCGAAAAAGTGAATAACATAAATGACAAAGCAATAATACAAATGCTTAATATATTTTTTTTCATTGAGTAGACAACCTCCTTCGAATTTTGGAATTATGTTAAATAAAAATAGGTGAACATTTCCTGGTTTTTTTAAGTTTCTAATCTAAGCACTTATTATCAATAAAACAGCAGAAAACCTGAACAAAGCTTACTATTAATTGAGTTAGAGAAATCACACCCCCC
>MWBQ01000227.1 GCA_002069605.1 Candidatus Atribacteria bacterium ADurb.Bin276 | reverse complement strand
TTTATTGTTTAATTAAAAATATTTTAACAGATGAGATTCTCACGTCGTCCGGTAAAAGAACACCGGACTCCTCAGGATGACGGAATGGGTGGATGAGATTACCACGCCCTTATATACTGAGGGGAAGAGGGGGATTTTTAAAAATAAAGACCGAGGGGGAGAGGGCGCGAGGGGGAGAGGGGGAGAAAAAGAAGAAGAATAAATAAAGAAAAAAAGAATAAAAGGATGGGATCCTCACGCGGGAAAACGCCGCTCAGGATGATGCTTGCAGCGTTGGATGGGATCCTCACGGATTCAAAAGACGAATCTTCAGGATGACGCCTGCGGCGTTGGATGGGATCCCCAGGGTTTCAAAAAACTCGCAATGACAATTTTATATAAGTATTTTCATTGTCATCTGGTGGTGCTAGGCAGCATGAGGGTCTATCCTTAATTATTTATTGTCATTCTTTATGATTTCATCATAAATCATCTTAAATTGATCAATAAAATCAAGATTGAGTGCTTGAGAAAAATCCTGCAACCATTTATCGACGTATTGGATATCAAAATGAGGATTTTTAAGGATCATGGTTTTTATATCTTCGATGTCCCTTGGCCTACCCGAGATAGTTTTTTGAATGAGTACATCTTCCAATGATGCATAGCATACATCTATTGAGCCAATTCTTATCTTATTCACTCTTTTTAACGCTTCCTGTTCATACTTTGAAAAGGAGAAAATGAGATCCACTCGAAAACCAGAAGGTTCATGGATGGTTGGTAATACCATCGTTTCTCGAACAAATTTCTCCTCGTTTTGAACCAAAAGCGTTAATCCAATTTGAATGGCAATATTTCTTATGCGATGGAGCTCGTTAATATCAAGACCAAGGGTAATACCTATATCTTTCGTTAGCCTTGGTTCCCCATAGAGCAAAACTGCCTGACCGCTAATGATCATATATGGAATATGTTCTTTTTCAAATGCTTCGGCGATTTTCTCAAGGAGTTTTGGAAGTGAAGTTGATGGCTCGGGCATAACGGATTTTATCCTCTCTATATATTACTTCGTCTTTTTTAAATACATCGAGAAATAACGCCTGTTGGTGCAATTCATGAACGATTCGGAGATTTTGATAAAAATCAACCGGCGAGTTACGGATTAAATTTTTTTCAAATCGCTCGAATAGCTTCTGATTTTTAATCATTTTGGGGTCAGGTCTTGATTCTTGAATTTAATCCTTTCTGGTATTTTTCTCAATAAACCTTTTTAAGACTCTACTGACTGTTGAATAGTGAACACCTAAATAATTGGCAATCTCTTTTTGAGTATAACCATGCTCAACATGAGCACTGTAAATCTTACTTTCTTTTTCTGGGTGTAGTTTCTCTTCGTTAAAAATCTCAGTTAACTTCTTCCGAGCTGCAAATCTTTCAACTCTGGGTAATTCTTGGATGGTTTTCTTCTTATCGATAAAATGTTCAATCTTTTCAACAAAGCTGTCCTTTCCTAAAATAAACCTCCCTTTTAGGTCTTTCCAGGGAGCTTCTATCCCAAGTCCAGCTAAAACAAAGTCTTCATAGCTTTTTTTGGCACTATTTTGTTCTTCATGAAACTGAGCAAGGATCCAGTCGGTTGATAAAAATTTGAGTTTTTCGGCTTGTCCAGCCGTTGCTTGATAGCTACTCCATTGCCATTCCCAGGGATATTGCACCATACCTGCTCGGACGGGATTTAAAACAATATACCTACACAACTCTAATAAATAGCTTTCCTTCTCAACTAAAATCGCCTTAAATCTCCCTTGGAATACATGGCCTACTGTCTTATAAGCCCAATTCAATTTTTGGGCATACACTCCGTTTAATTCCCTAATCCCCAGGGATAGATTCCCATTGGGAGTTTCTATCAGTAGATGGTAATGGTTCGGCATGAGACAATAGGCATAACAAATGAACTGATACCTGGTTATCGTCTCATTCAAGATCTTTAAAAAGACCATTCGGTCTCGGTCATGGTTAAATATATTCTCTTTTTTATTCCCCCTGGCGGTGATATGATACAGAGCACCAGGGAATTCAATTCTAACTGGTCGAGCCATATAGAATAATCCTTCTATAAAAATTCAAGAATCAAGACCTGACCCCAAGTTTTACCAGCGGTGGTGAACATCCTGCTTTATAGAGGCTTCATAGATCTTTTGGATTTCTTCCATAACTTTTTCTCCGAGGGGTGGAAGGCTGGAAGCTTTGGCGTTGTCTTCAGCCTGCAGGGGATTTTTGGCACCGGGGATCACAACGCTCACTTCTGGAAACATGAGAATCCATTTCAGAGCAAACTGTGTCAGGTTAAATCCTTCAGGGATCAGATTCCGCAATTCTTCCACCGCTTGTAACCCTTTTTCATAATCTACCCCGGCAAAGGTTTCGCCCCGGTCAAAAGCCTGACCATATCGATTGTAGTTGCGGTGATCATCGGAAGAAAAGGTGGTTTCTTTGGTCATTTTTCCGGTGAGGAGACCACTAGCCAG
This sequence comes from Candidatus Atribacteria bacterium ADurb.Bin276, assembly GCA_002069605.1. Classification (NCBI taxonomy): domain Bacteria; kingdom Pseudomonadati; phylum Atribacterota; class Atribacteria; order Atribacterales; family Atribacteraceae; genus Atribacter; species Candidatus Atribacter allofermentans. The sequence goes on along the minus strand of MWBQ01000227.1, from coordinate 3,865 downwards.
TGGAACCCGGGCTATAACCGCTACTCTTCTTTTTCGACATTCGGCAAAAAACAGCTCTGTTGGTCGCTGCCGGAAAATATTAAATATAATCTGGACACTCTTCACGCCAGGGTATCCAATTGCTTTCAAGCCCTCTTCAACCTTTTCAACGCTTACTCCGTAATTCTGAAGTTTCCCTTGCTTCACTATGTCATCTAATACTTCGAATACCTCCGGTCGATAATAGACCTCGGTGGGGGGACAATGAAGTTGTAAAAGATCGATGGTTTCAACCTCTAAATTTTTTAAACTTCGGTCTACAAAGGCATTTAAATTTTCCCGGTTATATCCATCAGCTACATGGGGCGAGAGACGTCTCCCCGCTTTCGTTGCGACATAGATTCTCTCTTTTCGGTCTTTGAGAACCTTGGCAACTATCTTTTCACTTCGACCATCACCATAAACATCAGCCGTATCAATGAAATTTAAACCACAATCAATCGCTCGATGGAGGGCTGCAACGGCATCGTCTTCCTGTACCTTTCCCCAGCTTCCTCCGATTGCCCAAGCACCAAAACCAATTTCACTTACTGCCCATCCACATTTCCCAAAAATTCGGTAATTCATTTATTTCTCCTTACTTATGATAGTTTTTTTGAATTTGTATTTTCCTAATAAATCCATTTAATTTCACGGTTTATTCTTTTAAAAAAAGGCAATTCTTCTTTTCTCATTACTTCCCATTCCTGCTGGGTATAAATGAGAATATCAGTTGGTACCGGTAATTGATGCTCTTGCCAATCTTGATTTCTTTTTTCAAAAGGAAGATCGGATTGGGATAATATAATGATGAGGTCTTAAATCGCTTCCCACTTCCCAATCACCTCGAGCATAGAGACCAAAATATCCAATTTGAACGACATTTTGGTTCATTTTGAGAATTGTATTTGTCCATTTTTTTAGGGATGAAATAACCTGTTTTTCATCTGGCTATTTGATGACCGATGAATTCAATGATCTCACTGGCATATTGAATTGCCTCCGAGCTTTGCAAAACATCATAATGCTCAAAATGAGCACTCTCAGGATGGCCATTGGGATAACGAGCGGGGATATAATAATTATCAAGAACTCGAGCTTTCTCAATAAGCAGCTCTGGAATTTCTATTGAATTAGGAAGCTCGTGAAGAAGGCGAGAGACAACATGTCCCCAGGCTTCTTGACGGTTTTTTAAATGAAGAGCTTTTACTACTTTTTCAGCGGCTTGTTGGGCTGCAAAACACGCCCATTCATGGCGGCCTAACTTTTGAGAATCAACGGCTTGTTCTAAATCTCGAAGAGCCTGCTTATACCAATCCTGGGAACGCTCTGGCATTCTTTCCCTCCAAAAAAAATGGAGAATGGGTAGTTTAAAACTACCCATTCTCCTGCTAATTAATTATTCTTCTCTTTTCCCCAGTTCACGATCCAACATATGTAGACCATGGCCTTTTTCGCCAATCATCTTGAGGGTTGCAATAATATCTGAGGCGTTTTTCTCTTCTTCAACCTGTTCATCTATGAACCACTGCAACATGATTTGCGCTGGATAATCTTTTTCTTTTAAAGCAATTTCATAGAGGTTATTAATCATCGAGGTCACCAGTTTTTCATGTTCTAAAGTTTTTTCAAACATATCAAGAACATTTTTAAATTCGGTCTCTGGCTGATCTATTGCCTTTAAAAGAACTCGGCCGCCTCGATCATTGATAAAATCATAAAATTTCATTCCGTGTTCTTGCTCTTCTTTGGCTTGTACCTTGAACCAATGAGCTACTCCAGGTAGATTCATTGCTTCAGCTTGAGCTGCCATTGAAAGATATAAATAACCGGAAAAAAATTCATTTTTAATTTGTTCGTTAATTGCATCTTCAAGCTTTTTACTCATCATAGTAGCATCTCTCCTTTTTTGTGTTTATTCTATCTTATAAACCCATTGTGGGTTTGATAAATCAATGCTTGGATTAAAAAATTTTCTTTTTTAATTCATAAAAACTTTAAAAAATGAGATTGCCACGTCGCTGCACTCCTCGCAATGACGGGGCGGGTGGGTGAGATTGCCACGTCGCTGCGCTCCTCGCAATGACGGAGCAGTAAAAAACACGAATCCCCCTCACCCCCTTAGCTAAGGGGGGAAATTGATTTCTGAATAGGTATTTTCATCCTCATCTTGTGTAATGGTGTCATGAATTCCTAATTTTAATGATTACAACACAGCTAAATAATTGAATTTAGACTAAAAAGACTACATCTTATTAATTAACCATTTTCTTCAGAATTCATTCCCGATAAGACCATTTCAGCGAATTTTCTTCCGAATTCTTTTCCTTGGACAAGAACCTCTTGAGAAGGACCACCTTGAAATACCAAGGTATCGGTCAACTGCCATTTTAACAAAGCCAGTTGTTTTTCCAGTTCTCGTAGAGCTCCTCCCACCCAACCATAACTTCCAAAATAGGCGGCTTTTTTATGCTGAACCCCTTTTCTTATGGCTATATCAAGAACATGGGCCATCGATGGAAAGAGCTCATTCTCATAAGTTGGAGCCCCAATAATAACCCCGCTTTTTGACCAGAGTGAGGCAAGTATATAACTGGTATGAATGCGAGAAACATCAAATATTTCAAGGCTGGAACCGGTCTGGGATACACCTTGGGCAACAGAATCCATTAAGGTTTCGGTGTTTCCATACATGGTCGCATAAAGAAGGGTTACTCCTGGTTCTCCAGGTATTTTTGCATATTCCGCCCATTTTTTATACAGATCGAGGATGATCGATGGATTCTTTCTCCAGATTAAACCATGAGAAGGTGCTATGATTTCTACCGGTATACCAGCTAATTTTTCAATTGCTTTTAAAACCTGAGCGCTAAATTTTGCAACAATATTGGCATAATACCGCAAGGCTTGTTGCTGATAAAATTCTAAGTCGGTACATTCATCATCAAATATGGCGCCCCGAAGTGCTCCATAACTGCCAAAAGCATCACAAGAGAATAATATTCGGTTTTTCTTTTCATAGGTCATCATGGTCTCTGGCCAATGAACAAAAGGTGTCATAAAAAATTGGAGGGTTAATTCACCCAATTGCACCTCTTCTCCATCTTGGACAACCTGAACCTGATCATTAATTCCATAAAAGGCTTGAATCATGTCTTTGGCTTTTGGAGAACAAAGAATTCTTGCTTGGGGAGCAATTTTCCGAAGGACCCTCAAAACACCGGTGTGGTCCGGTTCCATATGGTTGAGAATGATATAATTAACTTGAGAAGGATCGACAATTTCTGCAATTCGCTTAAAAAATTCATCGACTTTTATTGATTTGGCTAAATCGATTATGACTTTTTTTTGATCATTGATGAGATACGAATTATAAGAAACTCCTTCCTGGGTAATCGGCCATAAACCCTCAAAGAGGTCGGTGGTGTGGTCATTGACACCGATCCAGTGTATCTTGTTTCCTAACTCCACAGCCGGCATAGGTTCTCATCCTCCTTCTCATTACGGAAATAAAAATTCAATCTCTATTATACCTGAATTTGTTTGTTTGATGGTGATTTTGCTTACGAAGGACTTATTAAGGAAAACTGAAAGATAGAGAAAAGGTGGGAAAATTTTCACAATTTACAAGTTCACCGCTCTTATTCTCATTGCTGTTTTCATAATGATATTCGATCATTGATCATTCTTTGATATTTTTAATGTTTTCTTTACTATCTTATAAATACCAGAACGTGTAAATCACGATCAAAACAAAAAAGAAAAAGGCACACCCCCCTTAATCCCCCCTCAATGGGGGAATAAATTCAACAATTCCCCTCCTTGGAGGGGTGCCGTTTTCCGGCGG
>MWBQ01000226.1 GCA_002069605.1 Candidatus Atribacteria bacterium ADurb.Bin276 | reverse complement strand
TTCATGGGATTTCCGGTTTATTCACAAGGTAATCCCCTTACCGTAATTGGTCCTTGGTCTGGAGATGAAATGGATGCCTTTCTCCCGGTTTTAAAAGCCTTTGAGGAAGAAACTGGCATAAAAGTTGAATTTCTGACCTACCGAGCTGAAGATCTCGTAACACTTCTCCCCGCTCAATTTACTGCCGAAAGTACTCTTGGTGATCTTATTTTCATGCAGAGCTGGTTCATTCAAGACCAAGCTAAAAAAGGCCACGTGATGGAGATATCAGCTGTTATAGCTGAAGATGACTTCATTCCAGGGTCTTTGGACGGGTTAAAAGTCGACGGTAAGCTTTATGGAGTTGCCTATACCGGTAAGGTAAAACCCGGCTTCTGGTTTCGAAAATCATTCTTCGAAAAAAATCAACTGACGATTCCAAATAATTGGGAAGACTTCCAAGCACTTCTAGAAAAAATGAAAGGCATCGAGGGCATTTCGGCTCCGATAGCCAGTGGAAATGGAGTAGGTTGGCCTCTATCTGATATAACCGAGCACTTTATAGTTGCTTTTGGCGGTACCGAACTCTTCCAAAATCTACTCAATCATTCCATCCATTGGAATGATCCAAAAGTTAAAGAGATCTTTACCGACAAACTTGCTGCTCTTCTCAAAGAGAATTACTTTGGTGAGCCTTCTGAATGGACGATGGTTTTGGAAAAATGGTGGAATGGTGATTATGGATTGTTCTTTATGGGAAGTTGGATCACTGGAATGGTAGATGATCCGTCTGACCTTGGTGTTTTCTCACTTCCCGGAACCCAAGGATTGGTTTTCGCTCCAGACTATCTTTTTATTCCTACCTATACTCAAGATTCAGAAAATGCTAAAAAACTTTTATCTTTCCTGGCGATTCAGGGACAAGAACTCCAAGTTCAACAAGGTGGTCACTTGGCAACTTATCTAAATGTGCCAATCGAAGCTTATCCTGAAGTTGATCGAAATGTTGCTCAGCTCCTTGAAGGGAAAATGGCTCTACCTGATTTAGATGATACTATTGGGGGAGAATTCCAATCTAAATTCTGGGATCAGCTAAAACTCCTTTGGGTAAAGCCCGATCAAGTTGATGATGTTTTAGACACACTGGAAGCGGTGTTTGAATAATGATTTTATGAAAAGCTCTAAAAAGTCTGATAAAAGAAGAGCTCTTCCTCAGTCTTAATAGAGAAATGAGGATGATGTCTTTGAGGGAATATACCTACAACACCATCCTCATTTCTATCTTGAAAATTCAGTAATGATCTTTTTCCTTGCCCATTCTAATTCCGGGAGGGATTTATGGATCTTTTTCATCATCGAAAACGACGAAAAAGCTTGAAAACAACTCTTCGTCAAATAGTTTTTTTTCTTCCTGCGTTAATTTTAATGATCACATTCTTGCTTTATCCGGTTTTAAATACCCTTTGGATGAGCTTTTTCTCTGAAGAGAATCAATTTGTTTTTTTGGATAACTATAAAAATGTTTTATCCAGCAAAGATGTTGTCAACCGGAAGGGATTCACCCAGGGCTTTCCCATGGGAGCACTCCCTCATAACTTTTTATGGATCTTAATCCACCTCCCCCTTACTACGTTTTTAGGCCTTGTTCTTGCCGTTCTATTTAAAGACTTGAAATACAACTTTATCTTTAAATCGGCCATTTTCTTAGGCATGGTCACTCCCATGGTGATTGGTGGTGTCATTTTACGTTTTATTTATGAAAAAGAGGTAGGTATATTCAATGCGGTCTTAGGATTATTTGGATTCCAAATCCGCACCTGGACAGCTTACCCAGAAACCGCTCTTCTTTCGCTTATTTTCGGATCTGTCTGGTTGTGGACCGGCTTCAGCATGATTATTTACTCATCTGGTCTGGGCAATATTCCTAAAGAGTATTATGAAGCAGCTGCCATAGATGGTGCTACTCCATTTATTATTTTTTTCCGTATAACTATTCCACTTCTCAAACAAATGACCATCGTAGTTATTACGATGACTATTCTCTGGGAACTCAAAATTTTTGATTTAGTTTATGTAGCTACTATGGGTGGCCCTGGCGGAGCTTCTAATGTTATGGCTCTACAAATGTATTTCTATGCTTTTCGTCAATTCAATTTTCAAAATGCTTCAGTTATCGCAACCTTGCTGATGTTGCTCACTTTGTTGGTAACTATTCCTTTAATCAAAAGCAGCTTGGGAGAGGAAAGATGAAGAGAAATCAAATTACCACTACAATAAAATACCTTATAGCAATTTTAATATCTATCATTTGGATTCTTCCTTTTTTAGGAATTGTTATGACTTCAATTCGACCCCTCGAAGAAGTAATCTATGGTTGGTGGAATATGAAACCATTTACCCCTTCGATGGTGAATTACATAAATGCTTGGAATCATCCTACTGCTCCTCTCTCCCAGGGCACTTTCAATTCACTGCTAGTCGCTTTCCCCTCAACCCTAATTCCCATTTTTGCTGCTTCACTAGCAGCCTATGGTTTTGCTCGATTTCGTCTTCCTTTACTGTCCTCGCTATTTATTCTGGTTATTCTACTGATGGCTCTCCCTCAACAAATGATTGCGATTCCAATTTTTCAGCTGATGAAAAATTTAAACCTTCTGAATACTTATACTGGATTATTTCTTATCCATTCAGCGTGGGGTATACCTTGGATTATCTTTTTTCTTCGAAATTTCTTTATTACCCTTCCAATTGAAATTGAAGAGTCCGCCAAGATTGATGGGGCTTCGGATTTTGTAGTTTTTACTCGAATTATCCTTCCAGTATCCTGGCCAGCACTCATATCTTCGATTGTTCTTCAATTTATGTGGGTTTGGAGCGATTTTTTCTTGGCTCTTATTCTTGTCTATACCCCCAGTAAACTTCTTGCTACCCAGAGAATACCTCTTATGAGAGGTCAATATCATGTCGACTGGGGCGTTCTTACTGCTGCTTCAATTGTCTCGATGATTGCTCCCCTCTTCATCTTCGCTTTCTTACAAAAATATTACATTAAAGGCTTAATCGGCTGGACAACGAAATAAGAAGGAAAAAGATTATGGTGAGTGGGGAACGTAGCATCTCTCTCAAGTATAATTTCAAAATACCAAATCATGGATCTGAATTTTGGGCTTCACCCTCACCTTCTCCCATCAAGGGAGAAAAGATTTTAAGACGCCATTGCAAGGAGTCCAAGCGTTCTTTGGTAGGAGAAGATAGCAATCTCATTCCCATAAATTGTGAATCGTGGATAGTTAGTCGCGAGTAAAAATAATAATAT
>MWBQ01000225.1 GCA_002069605.1 Candidatus Atribacteria bacterium ADurb.Bin276 | reverse complement strand
TCGTGAGCATAGAGGGGTAATAAGTTCTCCATCGCCCTCACTTTTTCCCGTTAAGAAAGACTGAGGGGAAGAGGAAGCGATGAGGTGAAGAAGAGAAGGAAATGCTAATAAGTTCTTAAGGAGGGAATTTTGCGTCATTGCGAGACCTGGTTTTTTGAGGTCGTGGCAATCTCTTAATGAATTATTAAAACAAATAGACCATGGAAGAGCAGGCATATATTTATTTCATGAGCAATCGTTACAACAAAGTTTTATACGTTGGCATCACCAGTTATTTGATAAAAAGAGTCTGGGAACATAAAAATAAAGTCGTTGATGGCTTTACCAAGAGATATAACCTGTATAAATTAGTCTATTACGAAATATATGATGATATTGAAACTGCCATCAATCGAGAAAAACAAATCAAGTCATGGCCGAGAAAAAAGAAAATAGTCCTAATCAATGCTTTTAATCCCTCTTGGGATGATTTATATGAAAAATTATCCAAATAGAGATTGCCACGTCACTTCGTTCCTCGCAATGACGGATTAGGATGTGGGCATGATAAATCAAACCCACATAAATGATTAAAAAATGCTGTCATCCTGAGCGGTGCTTTTTCTCTTGTGGATCTCATCTTTTTCTCCCCCTCGCCCCCTCTCCCCCTCGGTCTTTATCGCGCCCGATTGATGTAATGATATGCCAATATGCCATGGCATGCCGAATATTGGATTTTTATCCTCACCCGATACCGTAAAATTGGCATGGCGGTCTATCCTTTTTTTAGATATTTACACCCTTCCTATAAATCCGTATAATAAAACAACATGAAAAAATACATCTTAAAACGTCTGCTTTTGCTTATACCAGTTTTAATTGGCGTGTCGATTTTAATATTCGTCATTGTCCGCCTCACCCCTGGAGATCCAGCACGGATTTTAGCCGGTGAACATGCTACCGAAGAATATGTTCAAGCTACTCGGGAGCGGTGGGGACTCGATAAACCAATGTACGTGCAATACTATATCTGGTTCAAAAGTCTGCTTCGAGGAGATTTAGGCCGCTCTATTACCACTCACTCTCCAGTTGTAGAAGAAATATTTAACCGTTTTCCTGCTACTCTTGAGCTTTCACTTTTTGCCATGTTTTTGGCCATTGTGATTGGCATATTAGCCGGAATCATTTCAGCTATACGCCAATATCACTTTTTTGATTATTTCTCAATGACCGTTGCTCTTTTCGGTATATCCATGCCGGTCTTTTGGTTAGGGTTAATGTTAATGTTTGTTTTCGGACTCTGGTTGGATATTCTTCCTATTTCCGGTCGGATCAATGTCATGATTCCCCTTCAAAATATCACCGGTCTCTACGTGTTGGATTCTATTCTGACCTTGAATTTTCAAGCCCTGGGAAGCTCGCTTCTCCATCTCATTCTTCCCAGCATTGCGCTTGGTACTATTCCAATGGCGATGATCGCCCGGATCACCCGATCTTCTATGCTTGAAATTATCCGCCAAGATTTTATACGTACCGAAAGAGCCAAGGGTCTACCAGAAAGAATGGTAATCTTCAAACATGCTTTAAAAAATGCACTGATTCCTATCATCACGGTTATTGGCATGGAATTTGGTCTCCTTTTAGGAGGAGCCATCTTAACTGAAACGGTTTTTGCTTGGCCGGGATTGGGTCGATACACAGTTGATGCAGTTTATGCTCGTGATTATCCAGCCATTCAGGGATCGGTTCTTTTTATTGCCTTCATATTCGTTGTAGTCAATCTCATTACTGATGTATTGTATGCCTATATTAATCCACGGATCAGGTACCATTAAATGATGAAGAATACTAGTGGAGTTTTTTCCGACTTTTTTTATATGATTCGCAAAAATAAGTCAGCTTTTGTGGGGTTGATCGTTATTGTTGCTATGGTAATTGTTGCCTTATTGGCACCTATCATTTCCCCCAATAATCCACTGCAGAGAAGCCTCGCCAATCGATTGAAGCCCGGATTCTGGGCAGGCGAAGAATATAATCAGTTCCCCTTGGGTACCGATTATTTAGGGCGTTGTTTACTGTCAAGAATCATCTGGGGTGCACGAACATCTTTATCAGTTGGTTTTATTGCCGTTCTTATCTCCACTGTTTTTGGTCTTATTTTAGGTATAGCTGGTGGGTATTATGGAGGATGGGTAGACACATTTTTAATGCGTATAGTTGATGTTTTATTTGCCTTTCCAAGCATTCTTTTATCGATTACAATTATGGCTGCCTTAGGAGCAGGATTAGAAAAAGCCATGATCGCTATTGGAATCGTTTATATTCCCCAGATGGCCCGAGTGGTTCGAAGTGCTATTTTAGTGATCAAAGAAATGGATTATATTGAAGCTGAAAAAGCCTTAGGAGCCTCCCATTTCCGGATTATTTGGCATCATATCCTTCCTAATGCCCTGGCTCCGGTTATTGTATATTCCACCCTGAGTGTTGCCGGGGCTATTCTCGATGCTGCAGCTTTAGGCTTTTTAGGGCTCGGGGCTCTTCCACCCACACCCGAATGGGGATCGATGCTTTCCAATAGTCGACAATTTCTAACTTCAGGAGCCTGGTGGGCAGCAACCTTCCCGGGCTTAGCGATTATGTTGTCGGTATTAGGGTTAAACCTCTTAGGAGATGGTCTACGCGATGCTCTTGATCCGCGTTTACGAGTATGAAAACTATGAATGATATTATTCTCCAAATCAATAATTTAAAAACTTATCTGACCACTCCATCAGGAATTGTCCAGGCTGTTGATGGGGTTGACCTTAATATAGCTGCCAACCAAACCCTCGGGTTGGTTGGTGAATCAGGTTGCGGGAAAAGCATGACTGCCCTCTCCATTCTCAAACTCTACCCCAAACCCCAGGGTAAAATTGTGGATGGTCAAATCATCTTTTTAGGCGATGATCTAGTTAAAAAAACCGAAGAGGAAATGTATACCATCCGAGGGAAAAAAATTTCAATGATTTTTCAAGAACCGATGACCTCCCTGGATCCGGTATTTCCTGTCGGAAAGGAAATTGTTGAAGTGCTGACTATTCATCAAAAACTTAGTATACCAGAAGCAGAAAAACAAGCCATTGAACTTCTAAAAAGAGTGCGCATACCCGAACCAAAAAGACGGTTCAGAGAATACCCCCATCAAATGAGTGGTGGGATGCGACAGAGAGTCATGATTGCTATGGCTTTAGCTTGCCGCCCAGCTCTTTTAATCGCCGACGAACCAACCACTGCTCTTGATGTGACTATACAAGCTCAAATCATCTCACTTATTAACGATCTCAAAAGGGAATTTCAAACTGCGGTCCTTCTCATCACCCATGATTTAGGTATTGTAGCTGAAACCTGTCAGCAAGTTGCGGTCATGTATGCTGGAAAAATCGTTGAAAGAGCTGATGTTTATTCCATCTTTTCAAATACCCGTCACCCTTACACCGTTTCTCTATTAAATGCCATTCCCCGAATTCAGAGGGATCGGCAACGTTTGGAATCAATCCCAGGAAGAGTTCCCAATCTATGTTTTCCCCCGGGTGGATGCCGATTCCATCCCCGTTGTTCTAAAAAAATGACGATTTGCTCAACCACCGAACCATTATTAAAAGAAATTGAAAAGGATCACTGGGTCGCATGTCACCTTTATTGATATCCCTGCAACAGCTAAGCAAACAATTTTACTTATATGACCAAACCACCAATGAAAAGGGAGTGGTTGATGCGGTCAATGCTGTTGGCCTCGACATATTGAGCGGAGAAACCCTTGGATTGGTTGGAGAGTCTGGTTGTGGAAAAAGTACATTAGGACGATGTATTCTTCGCTTAATTGAGCCAACTGCGGGGAAAATTATCTATGAGAACCAAAACCTATTAAAAATCCCAGAAAAGAATTTTAAGCCTTATCGTAAAAAGATGCAAATTGTCTTTCAAGATCCCTTTGCGTCTTTGAATCCTCGTAAGTCGATTCGGTTTATTCTTGAAGAGCCTTTGATTATCCATGGAATGTCCAATTCTCAAGATCGGAAAAAACGTTTAGATGAAACTATAGAAAAGGTGGGCTTAACTCAGGAGGACCTCAAGCGATATCCTCATGAATTTTCCGGGGGACAACGTCAAAGAATAGGAATAGCCCGAGCATTGATTTTAAAACCAGATTTTATCGTGTGTGACGAACCGGTTTCGGCTCTTGACGTTTCTATTCAGGCTCAAATTTTAAATTTACTCATTGATCTTCAACAGGAAATGAAGCTCACATATCTCTTTATCTCTCATGACCTGAGTGTGGTAAAGCATATTAGTAACCGAATAGCCGTCATGTATTTAGGAAGAATTGTTGAAACAGCTCCAACAGATGAAATATTCGAAAACCCACTCCATCCTTATACTATGGCACTTCTTTCGTCAATACCCGTCCCCGATCCTACCCTGAAAAAGGATCGCTTAATTCTTGAAGGAGATCCTCCCAGTCCTCTAAATCCACCAACTGGATGTCGATTCCATACTCGTTGTCCTCAACAAATGGATATTTGTTCTAAGGAAATACCGGATAGGAAAGCTATTACCTCTGAGCATTTTGTCTACTGTCATTTGTATAATGACTTGGGTGATTCGTAATAAAGATCATGAAATGGGAGAGGATTAGAGGGAGAAGGAACTCTGGCTCGTCATTGCGAGACCTGGTTTTTTGAGGTCGTGGCAATCTCATGAGTCAACTTTTATTATTGGTAGTATTGAGAAATTGTAGATCTAAGGAATTGAAAAAGATGAGATTCTTATAATGTCCGGTTAAAACACCGGACTCCTCTGAATGAAAGAATTGCTAAATGAGATTGCCACGTCACACAGGATGCTCCTTGCAATGACGGATTTAGAGTGGTTTGATAAAGCAAACCACATTAAAATACTGTTAAAAAATCTAAGATTACCAATTTATTATGGCATATCTAAAGGATGGGATTCTCACGTCGTCCGGTAAAAAACACCGGACTCCTCTGAATGACGGAAAGAGTGGATAAGATTCTTACACAGCCTAATATGCCGTTCAGAATAATCGAGAAGGTTTGAAGAGATTGCAAAACATCACTGCTCTCTTCATAATAACGGCTTAAATTATGTGTTTCCCCCGAATCATTTTTTAATACAAAGCGGTATAGTGGTTTACAAGTCAATATTGAGGTGCGGAGAGAACCGAATTTTTCAATTCTTAAAAGGATCAATTTCCTTAATCAAACGATAAGGTTTGGTTATGATACGAAAGGGAATGTCTTTCATAAACTTTATAAGGTCTTTTTCATATTCTTCAGTAATTCGGCGTGGTTTGGTTAGTACCCGGTTGACCAAGTCTTCTCCATAGCAAGCCATAAGCTTTTTTTGGTCAAATCCGATTTCAATGCCGCACTTTTGACAAACAATTGATGAAATCATTCCTCTATGGTAAATGACAACATGCTCACAGTCTTTTTGACAGCGAACACAATGCAAGATAGTTTTCATTTCTTCTGGTTCCATTTTATTACCTCCTTTCTTTGGTGAAATCTTAATAATCTGAGGGTTTGGCTTGCCAAGCCCCTACAAATGAATATCTTATCCGTAGGGGCACAATGAATTGTGCCCGTTTAATGTAGCGACCTGCCATGGCATGTCGAATCTTGGGTTTTCATCCTCATCCTAACCTTCTCCCATCAAGGGAGAAGGAGTTAAAAATCTTGGCAAGAGGTAATTTTAGCAATGCACCATCCCGAAGCTTCGCTTTTCGAATCCGTGAGAATCTCACCTTTTTGTTTCTTTCTTTATAAATATTTTCAATGATGAGATTCTTACGTAGTCCGGTAAAAGACACCGGACTCCTCAGAATAACGGAATGGGCATGATAAATCAAGCCTTTATGGAAGAATTTTAAAAAAAATCATCATCCTGAACCCTCGGATTGCAAACTATCACTACGCTCATGACAATAAATATTTTAAGAAAACACTTTTTTAGGATTCACCATCTTCCACTCGGATGGCATATACATCTTTGACCACATCGAGTTTTTGGATACTTTTAATGGCATTCTGTATATTTCTCTCTTGAATTCGATGGGTTAAAAAATAAATATTAGTAAGCTTACCTGGAGTGCTAATCGGTTGTTTGACAGCTGACAAACTGACCCCTGAATTGCCAAACTCGCTGGCGATTTTACCCAACACTCCCGGAACGTCTAAGGCTAAAACTCGAACACAATTTTGGGATAGTAAGCTCTCCATAGGAAGAACAGTTAAGTCTCTCATACAAGTACACCCTACCCGTCCTCTGGCTGCATACTTAATATTTCGGATGGCATCTATAATATCTCCAACCATGGCACTTCCGGTTGCATCACCACCAGCACCAGGACCCCGAAATGTCAAATCGCGGGTTCGTGAACGGACATATATAGCGTTTTCAACTCCAAACACCGATGAGAGAGGATGAGAAAGCGGTAGAAGAACTGGTTGAACTCGAAGTTCTATATCTTCTCCAATTCTTCGGGCAATTGCCAATAGCTTAATTGTGTATCCTAATTCTCGGGCGTATTCGATATCATCAGTCAAAATACGGGTAATTCCTTCCCGATATACCTTATCGACATCAACTCGTCCATGAAAACATAAAGTTGCCAAGATGGCAATTTTATAGGTTGAATCAAATCCTTCTATATCATTTGTTGGTACTGGCTCTGCAAATCCTTTTCTTTTTGCTTCTTCCAAAGCTTTTTCAAATGATGATTTTCTGAGAGACATTTCTGAAAGAATATAGTTCGTTGTTCCATTGACTATCCCAATAACCTCTAAGATGTCGTCGCCAAGAAGTTGCTCTTTAAGGGTATGGATTATTGGTATCCCACCTCCAACCGCACCCTCGAAATAAACGTCGGTTTCATTCTGAGCAGCCAGTTGAAATAACTCTCGACCCTTTTTTGCAATAAGTTCTTTATTAGGAGTAATAACTGTCTTTCCCCGGGCTAAAGCCTGTGAAACATATTCAAAAGCAGGATCGATTCCACCAACTGCTTCGACGACAATTTCTATTTCTGGGTCATCAATCACTTCTGATGGATCGCTACTTTTAATATCCGGCGGAACCACCATAGGTCGACCAATCATCCATTCTTTGTCAACTATTTTAACGACTTTAATCCCTACCCCTAATTCTTTTTCGATTTCTTCTTTTTGATTCCAAAGGGCTTTTACGGTGCCCATTCCAACTGTTCCAAATCCAATGACTCCAACTTTTATCTGTCTCATGTCTCTCCCTCTGATTTTTTAATTAAAAATAATCTCTCTTCACTATACATTAATAATTTTACCTAGGAAATCCCGTAAGCGAGGATTCTTCGGATTATAAAAAATATCTTCCGGCTTTCCGTCCTCAATAATTCTCCCCTCATCAATATACACCACTCGATCGGCAACTTCTCGTGCAAATCCCATTTCATGGGTTACAACCACCATTGTCATTCCCTCCCGAGCCAATTCTTTCATAACATCTAAAACATCATTGACTGTTTCCGGGTCTAAAGCTGAAGTAGGCTCATCAAACATCATCACTCGGGGATTCATTGCCAACGCTCGTGCAATTGCCACTCTTTGTTGTTGACCACCAGAAAGCTGAATGGGATAAGAATCAGCTTTTTCTTCCAAACCGACTTTTTCTAATAAACGAAGAGATGCCTTTTCCGATTCCGCCTTAGACATTTTCTTCACTTTTTGGAGAGCTAGGGTAATATTACTTAAAACTGTCATATGAGGAAAAAGATTAAAACTCTGGAATATCATTCCAATAGATTGCCGAACAATATTTATATTAACCTTTTTATCGGTAATTTTGACTCCGTTAATAATAATTTCACCACTGTGTATGGTTTCAATACCATTTAAACAGCGCAGAAAGGTACTTTTCCCCGAACCGGATGCACCAATAATTGAAACCACTTCACCAAAAGGAACTCGGATATCAATATTCTTTAATACATGATTGGTATTAAAAAATTTATTTAATCCATTGACCTCAATAGCCCACCTACTCACCGTAACGTAACCTCTTCTCAGAATATTTCACAATTCTTGATATGGTATAGGTCATTATAAAATAAAAAAGAGCGACCCCCGACCAAATTTCAAACGATTTAAAGGTCCGGGTTATAATGATCTGTCCCGAACGGGTTAATTCCGCAATGGCAATGGTTGATACCAAAGATGAATCCTTCAATAATGCGATGAATTCATTACCTAATGCTGGCAAGATCCGAACCAATGTTTGAGGAAGAATAACGTATCTCATGGCCTGCCAGTAGGTTAGCCCCAAAGACCGGGCAGCTTCCATTTGACCCTTAGCAATTGATTCAATGCCACCTCGAACAATTTCGCCGATATAGGCACCGCTGTTGATTCCCATAGCTATCATACCTGCGATAAAAGGATCTAAATTGAGACCCAAAGCAGGTAAACCAAAATAGACAATAAAAATCTGAACTAATAAAGGAGTTCCTCGTATAAGCTCGATATAGGTACTCGAAACCGTACGGAATACAATATTAGGCCAAACCCGTGCCAAGCCGGTTACAAACCCAATTACTAAACCCATAGCGATTGATAAAACTGTAATTCTTAAGGTAACCGATGCTCCATAAAGTAAAGCAGGAATAGCTTTAATGAGTGCTGATAGGTCAAATTGCAACCATGGTACCTCCTTTCGCTCCGAACATTTCTGATCGTGGTTTGAACCCCACTTGGGAAACGTTTTTTTTGCCAATTTGGATAACAAAGATGTTGGAATCGTTGCGTTCTACATGAACCCCGAGAGTAAGAAGACATTTATCACAATAATTGGGGTACTACCTAAATATCAAGGGAGAGGAATTGGGAAGTTTCTCTTAGACTTAGTTCAAGACGACTCATCTAAAAAGGGTATGCACTGCATTGAACTTGAAGTAGATAAAGTAAATACATCCGCGATAAGTTTCTATGATAAAAACGGATTCTCCGTTAGCGCTTCAGAACCTCCGTCTTCAACGCATTCAAAGGCGATTGACAATAGATCATTCTATATGAGCAAATATTTGTCAATACCTAAAACGAAGTAATTGGTCCGGCAGACGGTACAAATGCGGTGAGGGTGAACGATTTTCCCGAATATTCTTCAATCTAGAGGGGATCATTGCGCTGGCAGTTTTGGGAGGGCACGAACAACTGCGAGTAATTTGAGCAGATGTTCATGCAGTGGAGCAAATTCACTTAGAGTCATAATCCTCAGATCTGTCTTTAAGCCCCAAAAGAGAACAGCACTACTGAGTACATAACTACAAGTATACTAAAGCAGGGCAAGCCCGATCAAACTATCTATCCTACAATAGTCAAACTCTCCACTAGAAATTAGATAGACAATGAACCAAAACAATGAATTCAAAACCGTAGCCTCAAATAGAACAGAATCCAATAAATTCCCACTCATCCATGCCCGAAGATAATCTCAAAACCAGCGTACTCTCCTCGCTCTTCTGGAAATCTCTGGAACGTGGGGGAGTGTCCGGGGTACAATTCATTGTACAGATTATCCTCGCGCGCCTGCTTCTCCCTGAAGACTACGGTATAATCGCGCTGATTGTGGTCTTCATCTCAATCTCCCAGACCTTTGTGCAGAGCGGGCTTGGAACCGCCCTCATCCAGAAAAAAGAAGTAACTGATGAGGATTACTCATCGGTGTTCTACCTCACCCTGGTGGTTGCACTCGTATTCTACGGCATCCTCTTTCTGGCAGCTCCCTTCATTGCAGCATTCTACAACCAGCCATTGATAACCCCGGTTCTCCGCGTACTCGGCCTTACGCTCTTCTTCGGAGCCGTAAATACTATCCAGAGCGCAGTCATTGCGAGGAACTTCCAGTTCAGGAAACTCTTCATCAGCAGCCTGGGTGCCGTCCTCCTCTCTGGGGTCGTAGGAGTTGCTATGGCATACGCAGGGTACGGCGTCTGGGCACTTGTCGGCCAGCAGCTTACCTCGATCATAGCACTCTGCGCAATCATGTGGCTTACCGTGAAATGGCGGCCAAAACTTCTCTTCTCGCTCACACGGGTAAAAGAGCTGTTCTCGTTTGGCTGGAAACTCCTGGTATCGGGCCTGATGGATGTAATATATAACAACCTCAGTTCTCTGATTATCGGAAAACTCTATCCTGCAAGCATGCTCGGGTACTACACCAAAGGGCAGGAATTCCCGAATGTGCTTGTAGCAAACATCAACAGTTCGATCCAGGCAGTTATGTTT
>MWBQ01000224.1 GCA_002069605.1 Candidatus Atribacteria bacterium ADurb.Bin276 | reverse complement strand
CCCAGTTCATATAGTCGGCCAAACCGCCACGATAATCGGATGGGGTTCAACTTATGGAGTATTGTTTGAAGCAAGAGAAAAGCTGGCAAAGCTGGGAATTGAGGCTGGATTACTTCATTTTAACGATATTTATCCTTTATCAACAGATACTCTTACGATTTTGAAATCAGTTCCTAAACCGATTGTTGTGGAGGGAAATTTCCAAGGTCAACTGGCAAGGTTATTGGAAAGAGAAACGAAAACTTCATTTGATCTTCGCGTTAACCGTTATGACGGAAGGCCCTTTTTTGTAAACGAGTTGGTGGATCAAATTCGGGAGGTGCTTTCATGATATCTCCTTTTCGAAATCAGATAGAAATCGCTTGGTGTCCCGGTTGTGGAAATTTTAATTTACTCACTGCTCTTTCCGAAGCTTTGGCCGAGCTTGGTTTAAAACCAAGCCAAGTGGTGCTGGTTTCAGGAATTGGTCAAGCAGCCAAGGCTCCCCATTATGTACAAGCCAATGTTTTTAACGGTCTGCATGGACGTTCAATTCCAGTTGCTTTTGGTATTCAATCAGTAAATCCAGATCTTACTGTTATAGCTGAATCTGGTGATGGTTGTATGTATGGTGAAGGTGGTAACCACCTTATCCATGCTATCCGAAGAAACCCCAATATTACAGTCATTGTTCATAATAATCAGGTTTATGGTTTGACTAAAGGACAAGCCTCTCCGACTTCAGAGGTTGGTTTTGTTAGCAAAACCCAGCCTCTTGGAACAGTTTCCGAATCTTTCCACCCCTTAGCTCTGGCTGTATCTCAAGGAGCTAGCTTTGTCGCTCGTGGATTTACCGGTGATAAAAAAGAATTAAAGTCAATTTTTAAACAAGCCATCCAATGGAAGGGATTTTCTTTGGTGGACGTTCTTCAACCTTGTGTCACTTTTAATCGTACCAATACTTTTGGATGGTATAAAAGCCGAGTGTATTCTCTTCCCGAAGAGTATGATCCCGAAGATCAAGTCGGTGCGTTTAAAAAATCTCTGGAGTGGGGAGACAAGATTCCCACCGGTGTTATCTATCGTCATGCCAAGCCGGTATTTTTAGATCAAGTTTTTGAAAAGTTAGGTCGGAAGGAGTTTTTAATCCCGACAAACAATTATCAGGTAATTTTTGAGGATGAAAAACGTAGATTTGAGTAAAAGCAGTTCCTTCCTACGGGGAGATAGGAATCTCCCCGTAACCATTATTTCTCAATGAAGAGCCGATAGACACTTAATAACCGTAACTGGAATACAAGTCTTTTTAATAACATCAACCGTAACACTTCCCAAGAATATGCTGGCAAGTCCAGTTCTTCCGTGAGTCCCCATAATAATCAAGTTAACCTGGTTTTCTTCGGCAAACTTAACGATTTCTTCGGCTGGTTCTCCAACCAGAACTTCTAAAATTGGATTTTTTCCTAGTTGGCATTCAGATGAGTTTTTATTATATTCTTGTTGCATATCGTTTTGGATAGCTTGGATAACGTTTTCCCAGGGATTTCCAGGTTCTGAGGTGAGTGCATTCACTTCACTCAAGGTAAGGACATGGGCTAAAGTAAGTTGGGCATCGAAAACTTTGCAAAAGAAAGCCGCATTTTGAATTGCCAGATCAGAGAATGGGGAAAAATCAGTTGGTACCAAAATGTGAGAGATTTTCAAATAATGTTCCCTCCCTCTTTTTTCCAACAGATTAACCTTTACCCAGAGAAAATGCAAGATATTTCTTCCGGGAAGTGGATAAAAATATGCTAAAATGACAAGCAAAATAAAGCTAGTGATTATGATGCTGGAGGGAGAGGCTTTGAAAAATTATTGGAATATCTTTCGACTAAAAATTCATCTTCGCTCTCTTGCCGGAGAAAAAGATCAGGGATTTCTAAGTCTTGGGAAAAAAGTGTTCCAACTACTTCACAATAAAGAACTGGAAAGAGAAGATCTAAAAGAAGACGTCCAGGAGATTCTTTCGATTGAAGATGAAATCGATCAAGTTCGAGAAGCACTATACCGAGAAATGGGACAGCCACCTCGTAAACAATGCCAGTCTTGCGGGAAATATATCGATGCCCAAGCACGATATTGTCCCCGTTGTGGAAATATTCAAGAAAGGAGTAAGTCAGAATGATTGAACGTTACAGTCGACAGGAAATGAGTAAAATTTGGGATGAAGAACACCGGGCTCAAGTTTGGTTAAAAGTTGAAATGTTCGCTTTGGAAGCTTGGGTTAAACTAGGATTATTGTCTCAGGATGAATATAAAAAGATTACTAATCAGGTTACTCTCTCTCTTGATCGTATGAAAGCAATTGAAAACATCACTCGCCACGATGTCATTGCCTTTCTTACTAGTTTAACCGAACAATGCGGTTTAGAATCCCGTTTTATTCATTTTGGTATGACATCATCCGATATGCTGGATACTGCCCAAGCATTTCTAATGAAAGAAGCAGCCGATTTACTTCTTGAAGACTGCCGAAAGGCTCTCAGTTCCATCAAACAAAAAGCAATAAAGTATCGAAACACTCTCATGGTGGGACGGACCCATGGGATTCACGCTGAACCAACCACCTTTGGGCTAAAAATGGCCATGTGGTATACCGAAATGCAAAGAAATTACCATCGATTAATTGAAGCCCGTGAAAATATAAGGGTTGGAAAAATTTCTGGAGCAGTAGGGAATTATGCGAATATTCCACCCTTTGTAGAACAATATGTTTGTGAAAAATTGGGTTTAAAACCGGCGGAAGTTTCTACCCAGATTATCCAAAGAGACCGTTATGCCGAATTGGTTTGGGCAATGGCCATGATTGGGACATCCTTGGAAAAGTTTGCTTTGGAGCTAAGAAGCTTGCAAAGAACCGAGATCCGAGAAGTTGAAGAAGGCTTTTCTTCAGGACAAAAAGGATCATCGGCTATGCCCCATAAAAAAAATCCCATCACCGGAGAACAAATATGTGGTTTAAGTCGAGTTTTAAGAGGAAATCTAATAGTTGCGATGGAGAATATTCCACTTTGGCATGAACGGGATATTTCTCATTCTTCAGCAGAACGCATCATTATTCCCGATTGTTGTATACTCTGTGATTATTTACTTATTACATTTTGTCGATTATTGGATAATTTACGAATTTTCCCCGAGAATATGAAAAAGAATTTAGAGTCCAATCGTGGTTTGGTTTTTTCGGAACGGATTCTCCTTGAATTAATTAAGAAGGGGTTAAGTCGAGAGGATGCTTATAAAATTGTTCAGCGTTCAGCGTTGACAACATGGGAAGATCCCCAAACCTCATTTCAGGATATTTTACTTCAAGACGATGAATTGAAGAAGTATCTTTCTAAAGAAGAAATCAAAAAGCTTTTTGACTACCAGCATTTTCTTCATTCAGTTGATTATATTTTTAAAAATGCTGGTTTAAATGAGGAGGATCAAGAGTGACTGAAGGATGGACTTATCAAAAAGCCGGTGTAAATGTTGATTTAGCCAATACGACAGTTGAAAAAATAAAAACCTTGGTAAAGTCTACCCGAAGGTCCGAGGTTATTACCGATATCGGAGGTTTTTCTGGAGTTTTTTGTATGGGAGAAAAAGGGAAAAACCATCCTTGTTTAGTTGCCAGTACCGACGGTGTCGGGACCAAATTAAAGATTGCTATTCATCTGGGGGTTCACGATTCTATTGGTATCGATCTGGTAGCTATGTGTGTGAACGATATTCTTTGTACTGGTGCCGAACCCTGGTTTTTTCTTGATTATTTTGCTTGTGGGAAATTACATTCGAATATTCTGGAAAGAGTTATTTCAGGAATTGTGCAAGGGTGCCAATTAGCTGGATGTGCTTTATTGGGGGGAGAGACCGCTGAAATGCCGGGTATGTACCAAGATAATGACTATGACTTAGCTGGATTTGCGGTCGGATCGGTTTTAGAAGATCACCTGATAGATGGACATAGTATTCAAAATGGGGATGGGGTTATTGCTTTAGCCTCATCAGGTCTTCATAGCAATGGATTTTCTTTAGTAAGAAAGGTTTTAGATTGGAACCACATTCAATACGATCAAGTGGTTGGTGACCTTGACTTAGCCCGAGAGTTGTTGAAGCCAACCCGAATTTATGTTAAGAGCGTTTTAAAATTACTAAAGGAAGTATCGGTTCGGGGAATAGCTCATATTACTGGAGGTGGAATTGTGGAAAATGTACCCCGCATCCTTCCTCAACACCATGGTGTATCGCTCTTCAAGAATGAAATACACATCCCTGAAATCTTCTCTTTTCTACAGAAAATTGGAAAAATACCAGAAACCGAAATGTGGCGAACTTTTAATATGGGAGTAGGAATGATTTTGATCATTGAAAAATCTGAAATTGATAAAACTCTCCATCTACTCAATGAAAATGGTGAAAACGCCTATCTGATTGGGGAAGTTATATTAGATCGGGAAGGGGTGAAATGGAATGATTGAAAAAAATATTGTTGTTATGGCTTCAGGAAGAGGAACCAATCTTCAAGCCATCATCGATGCAACTCAATCCGGTTTCATCCCTGGAAAAATAACCTTAGTGATTAGCGACAATCCTGATGCTTTCGCTTTAATCAGGGCTCAAAAGGCGAAAATACCAACTTTGGTTCTCGATTTTAAAAGTTTTACCGGGAAAAAAGCCTATGAAGATGAACTCTTAAAAGTTTTAAAAAAGGAAAATCCATCAATCATCTGTCTGGCCGGTTATATGCGGATCGTTGGGAAAGCTATTATTTCTCAATTTTATTATCGGATTCTCAATATCCATCCTTCTCTCTTACCGGCTTTCCCTGGTTTAGATGCTCAAAAACAAGCTTTGGAATATGGAGTAAAAGTGAGTGGATGTACAGTTCACTTTGTAGACGAAGGGATGGATTCCGGGCCTATTATTCTCCAAGCTCCGGTTCTAATCAAAGATAACGATACGGTAGAATCACTTTCCCAGTCAATACTTGAGAAAGAACATGAAATCTATTGCCAAGCGATTAAAATGCTGTTGGAAGATAAGCTTATGGTTCAGGGAAGAACGGTTAGGGTAAAGGGGTGAATTTTATGAAAGTCATGTTGATTGGAAGTGGAGGAAGAGAACACTGCATTGCCTGGAAAGTTATGCAAAATCCAGAGGTAAAAGAATTATATTGCGTACCCGGAAATGGGGGCATGAGTTCACTAGGGATTTGTTATACCTTGAACACTCTTCAAGATATGGTTCAATTTGCTAAAGAAAAAGAGATAAGCCTTACCTTGATTGGTCCCGAAGCTCCATTGGCTAAGGGAGTAGTTGATTTATTTAAAACCGAGGGATTGGCAATAGTTGGTCCCAATCAGAATGCCGCTCGACTGGAATCAAGTAAGGTATACGCCAAGGAATTTATGAAAAAATATAAAATTCCAACTGCCCAGTTTGAAGTTTTTAATCGTTTTGATTCGGTTATTTCTTATCTCAAATCTGGTTTAAATTTCCCTTTGGTCATCAAGGCTGATGGCTTAGCAGCTGGGAAAGGAGTTTTTATTGTTGAAGATGAAGAAGAAGCCAGGGACGTTGTTGTTGATTTGATGGTTGGTAAAATATTTGGAGATGCCGGGAATCAGATTATTATAGAAGAATGTCTTGAAGGAGAAGAAGCGACAATTATGTTTCTTTTCGATGGAAAGTCCTACTGTGTTCTTCCTTCTTCCCAGGACCATAAAAGAATTGGAGATAGTGATGTAGGACCCAATACCGGGGGGATGGGTGCTTATTCTCCAGCTCCACTGATCACCGATCAAATATTGAAAAAAATTGAAATAAGCATCATTCATCCATTTATTGAAGGAATTCAGCAAGAAAAACTGGATTATCGGGGAGTTGTCTATCTGGGTTTGATGATTACCCATCATTCTGAGGTCCATGTTTTGGAATTTAATGTTCGTTTGGGAGATCCTGAAACCCAAGTGGTCTTACCCCGGCTTAAGAATGATTGGCTAGACTTAAATATGGCTCTTTACCGGAGCTCGCTGTCAGAGGTTAAACTTGAAGTGGATACTCAAAACCTTTTGGGGGTGGTTTTGACCAGTCGTGGTTATCCGGGAAACTATGAAATTGGGAAGAAGATTAATGGTTTAGAGGATTTTCCCAATGAACCACAGGGAAAGGTACTGGTTTTTCATGCCGGTACCCAGAGAAGAGATAATCAAATTTTAACAGCTGGTGGGAGAGTATTAAATGTGTGCGCCTTTGGTGATACTCTTAAAAATGCAGCCTACAATGCCTATTTGGCGGTTGGGAAAATCGGTTTTGAAAATATATATTATCGTAAAGATATTGGATATCGTGCTTTTCGTAGGGAGGAATAGCTATGTCGGTTTATGTGGTTATTGGAAGTAAACATGATATCAATTATGCCTCGAAGTGTATTGAACTTCTTGATAAGTTTGAAATAGAGCATCGACTTTTTATCGCTTCTGCCCATCGAACTCCGGAAAAAATTGATGAAATATTACAATTAGTAGAAGAGAATCATATCCAGGTTCTTATAGCTATGGCTGGATATGCGGCTCATCTCCCCGGAGTTTTGGCTGCCCGTGCAGTGTGTCCAGTTATTGGTGTCCCTCTCGATTCTTCCTCACTTTTAGGATTGGACGCATTATTTTCCATTGTTCAAATGCCGGCTGGCATACCCTGTGCCTGCGTGGGGATAGGAGTAAGCGGTGCAAAAAATGCAGCTATCTTAGCAACTGAGATTTTAGCCCTTCAAAATTCTCAGTTAAAAGATAGAATAAAAGCTTATCGAGAAGAAATGAAAGAAGCGGTTATCCAGGCTAATCGGGAATTAAACCTTTGATAATTTAATATTATCAATAAAAAAAGCCTCCCTAAAAAGGGAGGCTTTTTTTATATTTAGACTTTTGCTTTCTCCTTATGGGATTTAGGGACTGGAGTCTCTTTTAGTTTCTCGAGGTACTCTTTTCTTTCAGTTTTATAATCTTTGTAATAGATGGTTCCTTTGTAGTTTTCCTCCCAGTATGGATCGGATAAATCTTTAAAAGCTTGAGAATATTTATCGATATCCTCTTTCAGATCTTTGACAAGACTGTCAGCACCTTCATGGCTGGGTCTTGCCCCATATTTTTCTACTACATCCCGAAGTACTTCAGGAACATCGATCAACATACAGGGGCGCATTAAATTATTATCATATGGTTGGTTTTCTTGAATAGCCCGGAAGAATGGAGAAGAAAAAACCTCTTTCAAACTTTTATTCTTGATGTTGTCAACAGTGAAATGACAAAATACACAAGGTTCAACATCACCAGCATTGTTGATGTGGAAATATCGTCGACCACCGGCGAGACAACCACCAACGTATGGTCCATCATTCCAAAAATCACCGATGAAAACTGGTTTGTCATATCGTAGATGGTGAACCTGATTACGGAGATGAAGACGTTGTTCAGGTGTTGGCATGAGATTCATGTCTGGTTTTTTCCCAATTGGGACATAGGTAAAGTACCAACCAAAACTCGCTCCTTTGTTGATTAAACCATCCATAAATTCGTCACTACAAACCAATTCAGTGTTATTTCGGGTGGCAGTGATGGAAAATCCAAAGAGTGTTCCTTCATCACGAAGAGCTTCCATAGCATTCATAATTTTCTTGTAAGTACCTTTGCCGCGCCGAGCATCAGTTTCAGCTTCGTAACCCTCAACACTGATGGCAGGATAAACATTACCCATTTGAGCTAAACGCTTTGCCATATCTCGATCTATAAGAGTTCCATTAGTATAAACTTGGAAGGAGAGTTCGCTGTGTTTTTCCATTAGATCAATTTGTTCTTTGCGGAGAAAAGGTTCTCCACCAGAAATGGTGAGGAAATTCATGCCCAGTTCATTAGCCTCAGTAAAAATTCTGTCAAGGACTTCTATTGGCATATCGCTTTCTTTGCGATATTCGCCGGCATAACATCCATAACAGTTGAGGTTACAACGCATACTTGGACTCACTACAAAAAACATAGGTACTTGACAGCCTAATTCCTTTTCAATTTTTTGCCTTTTAGGAACTCCTAAAAGAATGCTTTTACAGATGAGATTTTCAATAAGTTTTCGTCTCACGTTGGGATGAATTTCTTGAAGTACTCGCCGTGCCAAAAATATTTGAGGTCTTTTTTCCTCAAACATCTGGCGAAGTCCACGAATCTGGTCACGATAATACTCAATTGGTGTTAGTTTTTCAGCTAAATAAGTTAAACGGATAATTGATTCGTCGGAGGAGTTTCGTAAAGAACTAACCATTGCTTTAACGACCTGTTCAGCGGTAAAGGCTTTTATAGAATCAAAGTAACCCATATTATGAACCTCCCTCATACGACGTGTTTATTCTGTATAACATATAAAACCACCCCTTATGGAGTATGATAAGTAACCAATAAAACAAACTATTTTATCAAAAGCTATCTTTTTCGAAAACACTCTTACAATTTTATGTATTCCCGTTTATTATTTTTTACGTAATTAAAGATAAGAAAGTTTTAGGATACTTAAAAATACAATTATAGAATAATTTAAAGAAAAACTAAAAACTAAGTACTTTACTCTTATATATTATAGCAAAAAAATTGAATTTCAACTTTGGGTACTATGGCGAATTAAATCATAGTTCCTTTTCACTTCTTTGATATCTTCCCAGGTAAGATACCGGGGTGAACCCCGGGAACGATCATTATAACGGAGGAGAAAACTGGGATGAAACATGGGAAATATTTTTTTGCCACCCCTCCATTCCTGCCAGATACCTCGAATTTTGCTAATCGGTTCTTTGGTATTGAGGAAATAGCTAGTCGGAACACTGCCTAAGGTGATGATGAAAGTTGGATTGATAATGGCAATTTGTGCTTCTAGAAAGGGAAAGCAGACATCTATTTCCTGGGATTCCGGATTTCGATTCCCTGGCGGTCGGCATTTCACCATGTTAGCGATAAACACCTCTTCTCGAGTGATATTAACCGATTTTAAAATTTGGGTCAGGAGCTTCCCGGCTCTTCCAACAAAGGGGCTTCCGGTTCGATCCTCTTCCTCTCCGGGTCCTTCCCCAATAAACATGAGAACTGCATCAGGATTTCCGTCACCAAATACAGTATGGGTTCGGTTATTGGCTAACGGGCACAAATGACAACTATTAACTTCCTGGCGAATTTCTTCTAAAAGTTGTTCTTTTTTCGACTTTTGATATGACATCTTTCGCTATCCTACTGTAAAAAATTAAAAACCTTTCAAATACCAGCTGAGATTATAGAAAAATATTGAACGCTTTACTTTAGACATAGTATATTGATATGGAACTTTTTACAAATTTGCTTTGGTAAAAAAGAAATTTTGTGGTTTTCTTCGAATTGCTTTATGATGAGATCGACTTGGTATAAAACAAGCTGCCTTGCGTAGGGCTTCAGCATTATAGAGAAACCATAAATAGAGGTCAGCTAAAGTACGATCTTTAAATTTCTCCATAATTCCGCTTCTTTCTATTTTTTCAGAAGCCGGGAAATAACAGTTTTGATACCATTGCTGAACGGCAACTTTCCAAGGTATTTTTTTTTGGCATTGTTCTCGAGTACTTTGATTATTTGGACACTCAGAACATTGGAAACATTGAATTAACTTGAGTATTTCTCGATACCCACCGGGAAGAGTAATTTGGATATTTTGTAAGCCGGTTTTCTCCCGAAACATCTGTTCTTCTAACTTTAAAAAATAGTATTCAGGAGAAGATGAATTGAAGCGTACTTTCGGGATGTTGATTTCTATTACCTCAGCATCAATATAGAGTTGCCCGGAATTTTTTGCTACTGAAACTCGATTATGACCATCTCGGACAAAATAATAATCACCGATTTTATATAGAGAGATAACCGGTAGAGATTCATGTTGTTCATAATAGGAGCGAATACTCGTCCATTTTCTCCGATTGAACTTATTTAATGGCAAAAAAGCTCGATCAAAATCTTCAAAACGATTTTCACTCCCGACTATTTTATCAACCTCAACGGTTTTCACGCCCAAATGATGTTCTTCTCCAGTTCCAATGATTTCTTTAATTTGATTTAAAGGGAGCAAACGATTTTTGTGGTTTTTCAGAGTACCAAGAATTTTTTTAAAGAAACCTTTTCGATAGAGATGATCAAACTCTCGATTTGACTCCGCTGATCGAAAAATCTCTGACATCTTTACCCCTTCCTAAATCTATAATACGATAATTATAACAATTTATTACTATAGTTTGATAAAGAGGGTCTTGATAGCTTTGATTTCGGTCGTATAAATGAGTATGTCCATGAAGGTGGAATCTTGGTTGAAATTTTTTAATCATATGATTAAATACTTTAAAACCTTTATGAACTGGATCATCACTTTCATGAATGCCACCGGGAGGAGAGTGAGTGACTAAAACGTCAAGATAACGATGATAACGCATTTTAGCCCAATATAGCTGAGGCAAGAGAGCAAGGTATTTTTGATACATCGCTCTTTGGGAATATTGGTGAATATTGCCATTGTACCATAGAGATCCTTCCAAGCCGGCAAGCAGGATCCCTTGAAAATTGATAACCTTTCCGTCTAAATTATAACCACCTGCCAAGCTTTTTTTTCCGGCAGAAGGATCATGATTTCCGTGAACAAAGAATAAAGGGACGTTCAGACAGCTGACTATAAAATCCAGATAATGCTCGGGAAGGTCTCCACAGGAGATAACACAACTCACATTCTGAAAACGCTCCCGACATAGGTTACTATAAACTCGTGGATCAATATGATCGCTCACGGCTAAGATTTTCATTCCGTTTATTATACCTAAAGGATTAATATTTGATAAGTAATACAGGTTTTTAAAACAACTTAGAATGAATTTTATTCCTAAATGATAATCTTTTACCAAGAGGAAAGGAGAATAGAAAAAAAGTACCATTTCTTCTTGATATTTTTTGGATCGATAAGTTTTTTAATTTTAATGTAAAAATGAAAAAACAGCATAAGAGGGAATGACATCCTTAATGATATAATGCTGAATGAAATCTTGTAGGAAGGAACTGTGAAGTTCGAATGGACGAAAAGCATCATTACGGTGTAGTTGACAATCTTGATAAACTTTTTTTAGTTTTACCAGAACACATTCTGAAGGCTCTTGAAGAAAAAGAAAACTCTGATGAACTGATAGAAATTGTTATGGACTTGGGCCGTTCTCCAGAAGCGCGGTTTACCAATGGCTTCTGTGTTCTAATTGAAAGTCCTGTTGAAAGAAGTGATATTGAATATACTTTAGGTAGGGTTGGTATGTTTACCCGTGATAACCGAGCCGGGATCGAAAGAACTCTCCACCGAATTTCATGCATCCGGAATCGGGTTGGGAATGTTGTAGGTCTTACTTTGCGGGTAGGACGCGCTGTGTATGGTACCATTGATATCGTACGAGATATCATTGTGTCAGGGAAAAACATTTTATTTTTAGGCCCACCAGGAGTTGGCAAAACCACCAAACTTCGAGAGGTAGCTCGGGTGTTAAGCGATGAATTTCAAAAAAGGGTCATCGTTGTCGA
Organism: Candidatus Atribacteria bacterium ADurb.Bin276; assembly: GCA_002069605.1. Taxonomy (NCBI): domain Bacteria; kingdom Pseudomonadati; phylum Atribacterota; class Atribacteria; order Atribacterales; family Atribacteraceae; genus Atribacter; species Candidatus Atribacter allofermentans. The sequence continues at coordinate 20,282 of MWBQ01000224.1, read as the reverse complement.
TACCTCAAATGAAATAGCTGGTGACGGTGATATTCCCCATCCAGCTATTGGGCGAGCCCGTCGAATGCAAGTACCATCACCAGAAAGGCAACATGATGTGATGATTGAAGCCGTGGAAAACCACATGCCGGAAGTCATTATTGTTGATGAAATCGGACGTGAAGAAGAAGCCCGGGCCTGTCGAACCATTGCTGAAAGAGGAGTTCAACTGATTGCAACCGCTCATGGTAATTCCTTACGAAACCTTTTATTGAACCCCACTCTTACTGACTTAGTGGGTGGCATTCAATCGGTTATTCTCAGCGATGAAGAATCAAGACGGCGTGGAACCCAAAAAGCTGTTTTAGAACGGAAGGCAATCCCGACTTTTGATGTAGTAGTAGAACTCAGGGATCGAGATATTTTAGGAGTCTATCGTAATACTGCCGAAGCGGTAGATGTCCTTTTAAGGAACTATGATCCTCGTCCGGAAGTAAGGAAAAAAACCAAAGATGGTGCCATCGAAGTTATTAAAGAAATCGAGGAATTCGAGACCGTCGAGGGTGTATACAACCTATCCGACTGGAACCATCCGCAATACTCAGAAGGAAAAATGTTACGGGTATTTCTTTTTGCTGTGAGTCGAAATTATATGGAAAGAGCTATAACCCAGCTTAAGGCAACCCTTGAAGTTGTTGAAGATATCAATGAAGCCGATATCGTTTTAACTCTGAAGAGTCGTTATCGTAAAAAAACCAATCGGCTTCGAGAGGCTGAAAATCGAGGGATGCCGGTTCACGTTATCCGTAGCAACACCTATAGCCAAGTGCTCCGTTTTGTCAAAGATCTTTTTGGCTTGTCCGACAGCTTTGAAAAATCAGGAGAAACCGGTTTGATTGAAGCTGAAAAGGCGGCAAGGCAGGTCCTGAGAGAAAACGAACCAATCGAGCTCACTCCTCGGAATGCTTTTGTCCGAAGACTTCAACATAAAATCGCAGAAAGATATAATTTATTCTCCCAGAGTATTGGTGAGGAGCCTTTTCGCAGGGTAACCATTTATCCACGTAATCTGGATGATAATCGATGAGACATTTTCCGGGATTGTTTATAACCTTTGAAGGAATAGAAGGAACAGGAAAATCGACCCATGCCAAGCACCTTTTTGCTTTTTTAAAGGAAAAGAGATATCCAGTCCTTTTTACTGTTGAACCAGGTGGAACGGAAATCGGCAATCAAATTCGATCAATTCTTCTTCATCCTCAAACCGGGGAAGTTGATGCTGTAACCGAGCTTTTTCTTTTTGAAGCCTCGCGTCGGGAACATGTCTTACAAGTTATTCAGCCAGCCTTACAAATCGGAAAGATTGTTCTCTGTGTGCGTTTTTGTGACTCAACCATTGCCTACCAGGGATATGGTAGAGGTTTGTCGGTTGAGATGATTCAATACCTCAATAGTTTGGCCACCAATGGACTGGTGCCTGATTTAACCCTTCTTCTTGATATCGATCCCGAAGAAGGGTTAAGACGATCCTTTCATCATACCGCTCCGCAAGAGCTGCGTTTTGAAGAGGAATTCATGAAGAAAAAGGACGTTTTAGATTCCATACGGAGAGGTTTTTTTAAAATAGCTGAAGGAGAACCAAATCGATTTCAGGTGATATCTACTGTTGAATCAAAAGACGTTGTTTTTGAGAGAATAAAAAATTATGTATTAGCGGCTATTCAAGACAAAAAAAGGAGGAATGTGCCGTGAAGCCAACCTCTTTATTAATATGTGTCGTTCGAGATCAAGATGCTTTAAAGCTGGTTGATATCCTAAGAGAAAAGCAAATATCTTTTACCAAGCTGGCTTCTACTGGCGGATTTTTACGAGAGGGGAACACAACGCTCTTAATAGGAATCCACGAAGCAAAAAAAAATGAGGTTATTGATTTAATTAGGAGTCAGTGCGAACACCGGGAAGAATATATAGAATCTGCCATTCCGGTCAATGAACCAATCGGACCTTATGTTCCTCAACAGGTAAAAGTTATTCGAGGAGGAGGAGTATTGTTCGAAGTTCCCATCGAACGTTACGAAAGGTTTTAATTCGATGAGTTGGTCAGAGATCTGTGGGCATAAATTACAAAAGCAGTTTTTTCAACGAGTTTTTCAAAACCAATCCCAAAGTCATTCTTATCTTTTTTCTGGACCAGAAGGAATTGGAAAAACCACTTTCGCTTTTGAAATTGCCCGGTTGTTTAATTGTGAGCACCCATCTAATGATGGTTCCTGTGGCTCTTGCCAAAATTGCCGTCTGATCAACGCTGGAACCCATCCTGATGTCATATTGCTTTCTCCTCGGGAAAATAAAATTTTAGTGGAAGATGTACGAGATTTTATTTTTCGTTTAGGACTACAAAGAGTCTATGGGAAATTCCGGATTGGAATTGTTGAATCAACTGAATTATTTAGTAAAGAAGAAATACAAAATTGTCTTTTAAAAACAGTTGAAGAACCTCCAGAGAATAGCATAATAATTCTCCTTACTTCCCAGGTTCAGATTTTATTGCCAACTCTCCTTTCTCGATGTCAAAGGATCCATTTTCAATTATTAAATCAAGAAAGTATAAAAAAGTTCATCAAGAAAAAATATAATCTTACCGACCAAAAAGCTGGAGATATTGCCGAGCAATCACTGGGTCGTCTTCGGAATGCATTTGACTTAGCAGAAGGGAACCAACCTCTCATTGAGAAATCGTTTTTTTTGTGGGACTGGATTACGGGTGAAAATGAAATTTTTTCACTTGGTTCCTGGTTTATTGAAAATAAAGATAAAATAATTGAAATCTTTTCACAACTGGAATGGTACTTACGAGATATCATGATTTTTCAATTCATAGGAAGGGATGGCGAGCGAATCCTCAGCCATTCTGGTTTTAAAAAGCGGATTGTTGACGATTCAAATCGGCTGTCGCCAAGAATTATTTCTCGTTTTATCCTTGAAATTGAACAGTTAGAGAAGGATCTGAAGAGCAATCTCAATTATGATACCACTTTGTTGCATTTTGTTTTAATGGTAAGGGAGGAATTGAATAGTGCCCCGTGTTGTCGGAATCAAGTTTGAACATAATTTAAAAATGTATTTTTTTGAAACAAGAAATTTTGATTTACATTATGGCCAGAAGTGTGTAGTTGAGACGGTTTTAGGCTTGGAAATGGGTGAAGTAGTAAAAAGACCCTTTATTTGTGAAAATATTAAAAATAGTCTAAAGCCGGTTATTCGACCTGCTCGGGAAATTGATATTTTGCAGCTGAAAAGTAACCGGGAAAAGGAAAAAATTGCCTTTGAAATAGCGAATCAAAAAATCCAAGAACACCAGCTTTCCATGAAATTGCTAAGAGCCCATTATACCCTGGATAGGGGAAGATTAACTTTTTATTTTGGATCTGAGGAAAGAATTGATTTCCGAAATTTAGTTAAAGATTTAGCGGCTATTTTCCGAACCCGGATTGAACTTCGCCAGATGGGGGTTCGAGATGAAGCAGGGATGATTGGAGGGTGCGGAATGTGCGGTCGTGAGTTGTGTTGTAGCACTTTTCTTATCAATTTTGAACCAATATCGATTAAAATGGCTAAAGAGCAAAACTTGGCCCTCAATTCGGCAAAAATTTCTGGAGTCTGTGGCCGATTAATGTGTTGCTTGTCTTTTGAGTATTCTCAATATAAAAAATTGATTTACCAACTTCCCAAAAAGGGGAGTAAAATTTTAACACCTCAGGGATTAGCTAAAATTCTTGAAATAGATATTTTTAAGGATATGATTCGCCTGGAACTCGAAGACGGGAAAGAGATATGTATTAATGAAGAAGAATACAACCGTTTCTTCCTTTAGTTCTTTTTCTGATAGGAAATTGGAAGGATAAAGGGTGGTGGAAAACCGTGGGAGAAGCGCAGGTTCAAAAAGCAACCTGGTATCAAGGCTTAACAGCGGAACAAGAAAAAATCTGGTTTGAAGAACAAATACGACAGTGTGAAAAAGACATTATCCGATTTGCCTGTCATATTACTGGTAATATGGAAAAAGCCAAAGATTTAATACAAGAAGCTTTTCTAAGAGCCTATAAGTATCGCTATAGTTATAACGACAAATATCCTTTTCGAAATTGGCTTTATGCCATTCTTTTAAATATTCACCGTCATAACTGTAAAAAAGAAAAGCTTTTTAAGACCATTATTCCTTGGAAAAATTCCGATGATGAAGAGCAGGATGCTTGGGATTTTATTGAAAGCGAGGAAGAAGGTCCCGAAGCGAAAACTTTAAAAAAACAGCTGGTTGTTGATATTGAAAAAGCCATTCAAAAGCTTCCCCTGAAAATGAGAGAAGTAATCGTTTTGTGTGACATGATTGGGTATTCCTATGAAGAAGCTAGTGAAGTTGTTCATTGTCCATTGGGGACAATTCGGTCGAGACTCCATCGAGCCCGTCGTCAAGTTCAAAAGGAACTGGAAATTAAGTATGGAGAAGATTTGCTCACTTCTTGGAGTTGAGAATTATGGAATGTGAACGGATTAGAAAATTACTTTCAGCTTATCTTGATGGTGAGCTGTCTGAAGAAGAACGTAAAGAAGTGCGAAAGCACCTTTTTGTCTGTTCTCGATGTGAATTGGAATTCATGAAAATTCGAAATATGAAGGGATTGATTATCCAATTTGGGCAATCTTTTGAACCAAAAGTTGACTATGGCATTCATTATGAAGCTTTCCAATCTCAAATAAACGGACGACGATTGAAAGAGATTCTCCTTTTTTCAGTTTTGGCCTGTATTATTATCCTTCTTTTTGTTTTTTTTCTCCCTATTTATAAAAACATTATACCAGGATCGAATACTGATGCATCGATTGGGGAGATACATCGCAATCTTACCGGCGATAGCTATGACGTGCCCAAAAACTCAGGGAGAGTCGTGGTTAATTTTCTAAAACAAGTTACAAATGACTGGGAATGAAAAAAACATCTCTATTTATTGGGTTTATTATTCTTCTTCTGGTTTCTTTTTTTACTATCAATTCCTCTCAAGCTCGCATTTTGAGTCCTGAAGAAGGTCGACTTTTTTTAAAACGTATTATCCAGAATAGTACTGCCCATAGTTATTGGGGAATTTGGAAACTTACTGATTATACAGGTGAAAGTGAAAGCATTTTCTATGAGGTGGTGTATATTCCCCGCTTTGGTTTTGGCTGGATAAATCTTGATAATCCCCATCATTATATTATTGGTGATGGGACTTATCGTTTTATTTACGATGAAGAGAAGCAAGTGATTACTGCTGTATATCCCGGCTTTGATCTTCCTTTCCTTCCTCTGGGAGAAGATAATATTGATATATTAGTTTCAAATTATTTGATTGATGTTGAAGAAGATGTCGTGATGATCATTTCTCGTGAAAATAATCAGGTGGTGAAGTCTTTTCTTTTGGACGAAAGCCAAGCGCTCATCAGCCAAACTTATTATTCTAAAAACGGACAGGTGGTAAAACGGGGGGAATATGTTTATCGCATCGACTACCCCGATGATGAACGAATTTGGAAAATTTTCCAAATAATGGATCAAGTCATTCAGAAGAAAAATAATTTCCCTGAGGTTCTTTTTAATCGGAAACGAATGTTGATTCCTCGTTTGTTACCTCCCGGTTATTCTTTGCGTCGATCTTATCTTGTTGAAGGTGATCAGGGAAAAATGTACCAAATGGTATTTAGCGATGGGATAAATTTTTTCTCTTTGTTTCAAACTCTCTTATCTCCCCATTCAAAATATACCAGCCGACTTCGAAAAATCGTTATTAAAAAAGATGGAGAGCTGACTACTCTTATCGGAGAAAAAATGGGGAGACAAATTTTTTTGGTTGGAAACTTGAGTCATGAAATTTTGAGTGAGATATTTGAATCAATTGCTGATGAAGGAGGTTGATGATATGAATAGAAAAATAAAGTTTGAGTTTTTATTATGCTTTAGCGTTTTAATTCTCTTTTTATTAACCGGTTGGGTTCAGGCTGTCAATTCAATCATACCTGAAGAAACCAATCTGGTAGCTGATATTGTTGAAAAAGTCGGACCGTCAGTGGTGTATGTTGATACACTTTCTTATAAGACCTATCGGAATCCCCTTTCACCTTTTTTTAATGACCCCTTTTTTCGAGATTTTTTTGATATTTTCCCTCAACCAGAAGAAAGGAGAATCCCTCAAAAAGGATTAGGCTCGGGATTTATCTTCCGATCTGATGGGTATATTCTCACCAATGAGCATGTTATTCAAGGTGCTGAACAAATTAAGGTTACTCTCAAGGACGGCCGGGAGTTTGATGGAAAGGTAATAGGTTCCGATCCATTAACCGATATTGCGATCATAAAAGTGGATGCAACCGATCTTCCTGCCCTTCCTTTGGGTGATTCAGATCGAGCCCGAGTGGGAGAATGGATGATTGCCATCGGAAATCCTTATGGTTTGTCGCATACGGTAACGGTTGGCGTTTTGAGTGCAAAAGGGAGACCAATATATTCCGGAGACTCAGGAAGAGAATATGAGAATTTTTTACAAACCGATGCTGCCATTAACCCTGGTAATAGCGGAGGACCACTATTGAATATTAAAGGCGAAGTTATTGGGATTAATACTGCTATCCTTCCTTATGCCCAAGGAGTTGGATTCGCCATCCCCATCAATATGGCAAAAAGTTTATTAGATCCATTAATTGAAACTGGCAAAGTTGTTCGTTCCTGGGTAGGGATTTATCTACAGGATATCACTCCGGATATGATTCAACAATTTGGGCTCAATGAACCAAAAGGCGCTTTAATTGCCGATGTTGTTCCAAATAGTCCAGCTTCGAGAGCCGGTATTCAACGCGGGGATATAATATTAAAAGTTGATGATGAAGAAATTGTCAATGCTGCGGTATTTCATGCCGCAATTCAAGATAAAAAACCTGGAATACAATTGACATTGTCGGTTTGGAGAGACAACCAAGCCAAAGAAATTACCGTAATCTTAGAAGAGTTGGTTACCGAAGGAGGAGTTGAATCAGCCCTATCTCCAGACCTTCAATTTGGTTTTGAAGTTGGAGAAATCACCTCAGAATTAACCAGAAAATATAATTTAAGAACGAAGTCTGGAGTAGTGATCATTCGAATCGACTCGCAAGAAATAATCGAAACCGGTTATTTACGAGAGGGAGATGTCATTCTTCAGCTCAATCGTCAGACCATCAGAGACCTTCAGGGCTGGAATGCCGCTTTGACAATGGTTGAGCCCGGCGATACTATAATTCTATTGGTAAATCGAAGAGGGCGTACTTTTTTTGTACCAGTGGAAGTGAAAAGTTCTAGCTTATTAGTCCCATGAAAAAATTTTCGGAGTGGGGCAATTTTTTTATTTGCCCCACTCCTATTGGAAACTTGGGAGACATTACCTACCGTACAGTATCGGTACTCAATCAGGTGGATCTGATTGCTTGTGAGGATACCAGGGTATCGAGAAAGCTTTTGCAACGCTATTCAATTCAAAAACCTTTATTTTCCTATCATGCCCATAATTACCAAGCTGCAATTCAAAAGATCCTTACCCACCTTAAAAGCGGGGAAAGCGTCGCTTTAATTACTGATGCTGGAATGCCAGGAATTCAAGATCCAGGAATGGAAATTGTAAATCAACTGGTTCAAAATCAAATTGACTTTGAAGTGTTGCCAGGTGCATCAGCAGTCTTACCGGCTGTGGTTTACTCAGGATTTTCTTTAAACGGTTATCTTTTTTTAGGTTTTCTTCCCAAATCAGGAGGAGAAAGGAAAAAACAACTGGAGCAATCACTTTTTTCTCCCCAAGCCGTTGTTTTATATGAGTCACCCAAGAGAATCCTGACCACCCTTCAAGAAATTCAAAGCCTGGTTGGAGAAGAAAGAAAGGCAGTTCTCTGTCGTGAATTAACAAAAATTCATCAAGAGATAATAAGAGGTACTTTAAAAGAGATAATTGAAATATTAAATCAGAGGAAAACCATTAAAGGTGAAATGGTATTGGTGCTGGAGGGTATAGTTGTTGACGAAAAAAGAATTTTACCTTTGATCCAGAATTGTATCAAACAACTTTTATTTACTGGTCATTCTGAAAAAGATACTGTAGAATTGACCAGTGTTATTTTCGGACTTAAAAAAAATAGATTAAAATTCGAGGTCAAACATCAAATAGATCTTTTGGGTGAGGGGGAAAGAAAAAGAATTTAGTTAGATTAAACCTCAAAATATTGATTAAAAATACATATCTTGAAGTGAACTTTAATACCTCTTTTTAAACATTACAGAATTGATTTTATTCTTAAAAATTGGTTTAATGAATTCGGTACAGGAGGTGTTTCGTATTAAAGCGCACCGCGAATCTGCCGAAATTATTTTATTTTTGGTCGCCCTTTCTTCCCTTTTATTTTTAATTGGAATTATTGTCGTACTCTTTGTTGAAGGACTGCCTACCTTTCGTGAAGTTTCGCTCTCACAGTTTCTTTTTGGAAGACGATGGTACCCAACATCAGAACCCCCTCGTTTAGGAATTCTCCCTCTAATCCTTGGATCCCTTTGGGTGACTATTGGTGCGTTAATTTTTGCAATTCCTTTAGGCCTTTTTTCAGCAATATTTCTTGCCGAGCTTTGTCCAAAAAAGCTGAGAGAAATCTTAAAACCGGTTATTGAAATGTTAGCCGGTATTCCTTCGGTGGTTTATGGTTTTTTTGGTATGGTCATTCTCAGCCCACTTTTAAAAGACCTTTTCTCTCTTCCCACCGGTCTGACTGCTTTTACTGCCTCGATCATATTGGGAATAATGGCCATTCCTTCAATAGTGAGTACAGCTGAAGATGCAATTAGTTCAGTTCCCAAGAGTTACCGTGAAGCTTCTTTTTCGATTGGAGCGACTCATTGGGAAACCATAAGAAAAGTTGTTATACCTGCTTCTTATTCAGGCTTAGGGGCAGCGGTGATTCTTGGTGCAGGGAGAATCATTGGTGAAACCATGACAGTGTTGATGATTGCCGGTGGAGCAGCGATAATTCCCACCAGCTTTTTTCAGCCGGTTCGAACCATGACGGCAACCATAGCAGCTGAAATGGGAGAGGCACCGGTAGGTAGTCTTCACTATCATTCGTTATTTGCTATTGCGATTGTTTTATTTCTCATCACTTTTCTTTTAAATATTTTAGTCGATCGATTAGCTCAAAAATACCATACCCGGGTGAGATAAATTGGATATTCGCTTAAAAACGAAGTATTTATCACAAAAAATCTGGTTTTTTATCTTTTTTCTCTCCATAGCCACTATTTGTTTTGCCCTGGGTTTTATCATTTATTTTTTAGTTGTTCGAGGGTATAAAGTAATCAATTGGGAATTTCTCACCGCTTTACCTTCCCGAGGGATGACCGAAGGAGGAATTCTTCCAGCAATCGTTGGGACGCTTTATCTCATAATCGGCAGTATTGTTGTTTCTCTTCCTCTTGGAGTTTTTTCAGCGGTGTATTTAGAAGAATATGCCAAACCATCGCCAACGGTTACGCTGCTCCGATTAGCAATTCATTGTTTAGCTGGTGTTCCTTCGGTGGTTTTTGGCTTATTTGGTTTGGGAATATTTGTTAAATTATTTGGATTTGGAGTCTCTCTTCTCTCTGGATCGCTTACCTTGGGGATTATGGCTCTACCGATAGTCATTACTTCGGTAGAAGAAGCGTTAAAAACTGTACCACTTTCCTTTCGAGAAGCTTCTCTGGCACTTGGTGCAACCAAATGGGTGACAATTCGACGGGTTGTACTTCCAGCTGCGCTTCCTGGTATATTAACCGGATTAATTCTGTCGGTTGGTAGGGTCGCTGGTGAAACCGCCCCCATTTTATTCACAGCCGCAGCTTTTTATGCCCGAGGGCTTCCTCGCTCTATTTTTGACCGGGTTTTAGCGCTTCCCTATCATATATACGGTTTAATGACCGAAGGTACTCGCCCCGAAAAACAAGTACCAATTGCCTATGGTACTGCTTTGGTCCTTCTAATTATGGTTCTCTTAGTTAACTTTTTAGCCATATATCTCAGGCGGCGATCAAGATCAGCTCGAAAGTGGTGAAAGTATGGATAAGGATGAAAGCAAATTAAAAGTATTAAATTTTAATGCCAATTTTGGAGAGAAGCAAATATTATACGATATTAGCCTTGAAATACCAGATAATCGGGTTACAGCAATAATTGGTCCATCGGGGTGTGGTAAGTCAACTTTATTACGCAGTGTTAATCGCATGAACGACTTTATTGAAAATTTTTTAATTCGTGGTGAAATCATTTTTGAGAATCAGAATATATATGGAGAAGAGGTTGATCCAGTTGAGCTCCGACAGAGAATAGGAATGGTTTTTCAAAGACCAAATCCTTTTCCAAAAAGTATTTTTGAAAATATTGCTTATGGACTTCGAGTTCAAGGTTGGAAGGATCGCCAGGCAATTGCTGAACAGGTTGAAAAAAGTTTACTGGCAGCTGCGCTATGGGATGAAGTGAAAGATCGTTTAAATTCATTGGCATTTGATCTTTCAGGAGGTCAACAGCAACGGCTTTGTATTGCTCGAGCTATTGCGGTTGAGCCAGAAATACTTCTCATGGACGAACCAGCTTCAGCCTTGGATCCAATCGCTACAGCTCGAATTGAAGAGCTCATCAAAGATCTCAAGGAGAAATATACCATTGTGATCGTTACTCATAATATGCAGGAAGCTGCTCGTACCTCGGATTATACCGCTTTTCTCTTATTGGGACGATTGATTGAATATGGGTTGACTGATCAAATTTTTACCAACCCCCAAAAGAAAGAAACCGAAGAATATCTCACCGGTCGATTCGGTTGATAATGAGGTGAATCATATGAAGTTCCGATTCTTTTCCTGGTTGTTGGGAATGTGCCTGGTTTTTTCCCTGGGATTTTTTTCTGTATACGCCCAAGAGGCGCCTACTATCGCTATTCTTCCACTTTCGATGAGGGATGAAGTCGATGGATATTTAGGTTATTATCTTCGAGACCTCATCAAAGATGCTCTTGATGATATGGAACAGGTTGAAGTCATTGATAACATCATGATTGATGAGATCTTACGTGAATCAAAAATTCCTCGAGATGTAGTTCTCGTTCAGTCGATGGCTCAAGTTTTGGGAAAAAGAATCGGAGGAGATTATTTACTGAGTGGGTCCTATCGGATTCGTCAACTGGGGGATAAAGAGCGTTTAGTTGTGAGTGTGCGCCTTTTTGATTTGAACCAAGAAGTCATGATTGATTTAAAAAGTAATGTTTTTGATATCAACAATCCCGATGAGTTTCGACAGCTGATTGTTCCCGAGGTTCTAAAATCACTTAATATTGATTTTGCTTTATCCGTTGAACCGTTTCGTTATGAAACCCAATTGATCTTTCCTCTCTATCGTGCTGTTGAGAAAATGGATGAAGCGCTTCGGACCTATGGAAGCGCTCAATTTCCCGATAAACCACTCTGGAAAGAGGCTTTTGCCGAAGCTCAAGAAACCATTGATGCTGTCCCAGAATATTTAGAGAGCTACTATTATCTCGCCTATATGTACCAAAAAACTGGATGGTTGGCAAAAGAAGTCGAAACTTGGATGGAGTATGTCAAGCTCCTTGAAGGTTCGGGAAAGGGAAAAAACTCTATACAAAGAGCGTCTCGGGCCTATTTAAGATTAGCGAATTCTTACCTATCTCAAAAGAAATATGATATGGCTGAGCAGAGCATTAATCAGGCTTTACAGATAAACCCGGATATCGCAGAAGCCTATTTTCTTTTAGGCAAAATTGCTTATGACCAAGGAAAGTCAGCCCAAGCACAGGAATATTGGAATAAAGCCTATTTCTTGGATCCATCTCTCAAGGAAGCCCAATATTTTGCTGGTGAAGCTGGGAAAGCGGCAGTCTATGGGAAGGATGCTTATGAATCCTACCGAACCGGTTATACTTATTATGCCAATGGCGATCTCAAAACAGCTGAAGGATACTTTCGCAACGCCGCCCAATTAAATCCGGACATGAAAGAAGCCCAATATTGGTTGGGGAGAACCCTTTACGATCTGGGTAAATTGGCCGACGCCGAAGTGACCTGGAGGAAGGTTATTGAAATAGATCCCTTTGACAGTCAGGCAAAACGCTTCTTAGAAAGAACTATTCAAGAAAAACAATATGGGAGAAATGCTCTGAGCCAATTCCGTCAGGGTTTTGATCTCTATCAAGAAGCAAAATATGCTGAAGCAATTCCCTATTTTGAAAGAGCCGTTCAGGAAAGCCCTCGTTTTCCCGATGCTCATGAATATTTAGCCCGTTCCTATTATTTGTTAGGACAAAAGGATAAATACTTAAAAGAAAGAGAAAAAAGTCTGAATCTCATCGAACAACCGGCTGATAAGGCCTGGCAATATTATTTAGTCGGGTATGAACTTTTTTCTTGGAATGAAAAAGAAAAGGCCATTGGTTACTTACAAAAAGCGGTAGCTGTGGATGACCGTTTGTCGGAAGCTCATCTTCTATTGGGTGAAATATACGGAAGCATGAATCAATGGAAACAAGCTGCTTATCATTATGCCCAAGCCAGTTCTGTCCCCGAAAATAATACCGAAGAAGACCAATCCTCGGTATTGTGGGGAGCGAGTGTTTCATACGTTCAGTTGGGAGAATGGGACAAAGCACTTGAATTCCTCAATGAGCTGGTAAAGAAATATCCTTATGCCGATTTTATTGAAGAAGCAGAGTCATTACGGATTGAAGCGATGGTAAAAATGGGCCAATATCGCGACGCCCGGGTCAGTGTGCAACAATTTCAGTTACGTTTTCCATCGGGACGCTTTCGAGAAAGAGTGCAATTTTATTATGCATTTAGCTTTTATCAAGAAAAGCAGTGGAAAGAAGCTGTTCAAGCCTTAGAATCATTCCATAAAAGTTATCCTCAAAGTCAATATCGGAAAGAAACCTTAGAAGCGTTGGGTTATTCCTATCGAAACTTGGGACAAGAAGAAAAAGCTCGGAGTTATTTTTCTCAAGTCGAAGGTCAGGAAAATGCCTTTTTGGTAGCTGATACTTTCTATCGAGAAAAAAAATGGCAGCAAGCTCTGTCATCATTTTTAGAATACCTGCAAACTACTCCCCAAGGTCAATATGTCCAGGAAGCCAGATTAAAACTGGCCTCATGCTATTTAGAGACCAACCAGGTTGAATTGGCTGAAAAATTGGTTAACGAGATAGCTGGTTCGTTAGATGCTAAGTTTCAACTGGATTTCCTACGCCTCACTATAAAGCTGGCTTATAAAAAAGGGAATTGGCAGAAAGTGGTTGAGGGTGTTGGTCAATTAGAAAAGCAGTCCGGGACGCTCGACCTGGAATATTTATACCTTTTAGCTTGGTCCCAGGTAAAATTAGGAAAAGAATCAGAAGCGAGAGAGTTGTTGGAAAAAGCGGATTTGAATCCCGATGAGATCCTTTCTGATCCGGAAATTGAAAAAATAAGCGATATTATGGATACTCTTCAATCGGGTGATTATCCTTCGGCGATATTACAACTAAAAGAACTCATCACCGAAGGAGTAAATTCTGAGAATAGCGCTATAGTTCATTTTTTATATGGGAAAGCTTTATATTTTAATGGAAATTATGATGAGGCTATCCAATACTTAAAAGAAGCAGTTGCTGCCGGAAACAAAGACTATCTGGAAGAGGCTTACTTTTATTTAGGTGATATTGCCTATAAGGAAGAGAATTGGTCAGAAGCAGCTCAATGGTACCAAAGGTTGACCACCCAGGATAATCTTGACCTTCTCTGGCGACTGGCGACTTCGTTAGAAAAATTGGGGAAAAAGGATCAAGCTCTTGATATTTATAAAAAATTAAAAGGCGACAATGCCTATTCTGAACGAGCTGGCATTATTGTTTTGGAAACTTTATACGATCAGAAAAAATATCAGGACTTTTTAAAGGAAGCCACAGAATATTTAGAGAACCATCCCGATTCGGTTCAAAACGAAGAAATATTATATATGACCGCTTGGTCGGCTTATTATTTAGGAAATGCTCCTGAAGCATTGGAACGGATATCTCTTTATCAGGATAAATACCCTCAAGGGCAATATTTCGATGAATTGGAGTCATTAGCAGTCGATCTTATGATTGTACAAAAGAATTATCAAGATGTCCTTCCCAAATTATTTACTTTAGAAAATAAACTCAAAGGAGAAAAATTGGAGTATACTTGGTATCGTATTGGAAGTGTCTATTTAAAATTAGAAGGATATGATCGAGCGGCTTTCTATTTTGAAAAATTATTAGGAAATGTGAATGGGAAATACTATACTCGGGGTGGATATTTAATGGGTGTTTGTCTTGAATACTTAGAACAACCGGAGACCGCCTTGAAGTTTTATCATCAGATTGTTGAAAGCGGCTTAAAAGACGAATGGGTTGAAAATTCACAGAAACGAATCAGTCTATTGACTGAGGATTAAACAGAGGATACACTTATGCTGATTCTTTCTCCACAATGCAGGAGGTTTCATTGATGCAGATATTTACTGTAATTGGCAAGGGCGGATTAATCATGTATCCGATCGTGGCCTCATCGGTTATTTTCTTAGCAGTTTTTATCGAGAGGTGGTATGTTTTACGGCATTCAAAAGAAAGAGTAAAGAGATATTTAAGGGCGTTGAGAAAAGCTATTAATCAAAGAGACTTGCGGAACATTGTTGACATTAGCCAGAAAAATCCTGGTCCAGCATCGCGGATTATCATGGCAGGTATAAAAAAATATCTGAATGGTGTTCCTCGGGAAGCAAAAGAAGCAATGGAAGCTGTAGCCATGCAGGAGTTTCCTTATTTTGAAAAGCGCTTGGGAGTGCTATCGACTATTGCGAGTGTTGCCCCGTTATTAGGGTTGCTTGGAACGGTTACTGGAATGATTCGAACTTTTAATGTTATTGCCTCGATTGGAGTGGGAAAACCAACCGAAATGGCAGGAGGAATCTCTGAAGCATTGATAACAACTGCTGCTGGATTATCAGTCGCTATTCCTACGGTTATTGGTCACTACTATCTTTCCCAGATTGCCGAAAGCATTATGAACGATATTGAAAAAGCCAGTTCAGAGGTTTTAGATATTATTGAAGAGCTTAGAATTAATAATGGAAATGAAGGAGTAATCTTCGAGGAAACCAAGAGCCCAGAAGGAGTTGAGGAGAATGTTCCGATTTCGACAAAAGAAACCGAGGCGCCAGCCTGAAATTAACCTCACTCCGATGATCGATGTGGTGCTCCAATTAATAATATTTTTTATTGTAACCACCACGTTCATCAGCATTGAAAGTGGGGCCAAGGTGAATCTTCCCTCGGCAGATTTTTCCAAAATTGAGGAAGTCAAGACTATCACTGTAACCATAACCGAAAACAACATGCTCTATGTCAATGGTGCTCTCGTTGATGCCAATGAGCTTCCCTCGGCGGTTGTGGTGGCATTGCGTAATGAACCAGAGGCGACAGTCATTGTAGAGGCAGATAAGCAGGTTTTGCACGGAAAAGTTGTTTCGGTCATGGATATTCTTAAAAAGGCCGGAGCTGAGAAAATAGCCATCGCCACTCAACCGACCAAAGAAGAATAATTATGAATAATTTTTTAATTAATGAAAAAAAGGTTTGGACTTTTTCCCTAACCTTATCAGTTATTATTAATCTGGTTATTTTGGCTGCAATATCTATCTATTGGTTATCGATAAAATACGAACCTCCTCTTCAAGATGAACCTATGGTGATTCAGGTTTTAGAAATACCATCCACACGTAAGCCAGTAACAGTTGCTCCAGTTGAAGAAGCCAATATTGCCGAACTGAATCCTTTAAAGGATATTCAAAATCAAGATGTTAATAATGAGCCTCAGATACAAAGCGAGATAGCGACTGAAGTTCAGCAAAAAAAAGAACAGGTTACCATCCCAAAACCACCAATTGACCTTCCCGACTCGGAAATGATTTCTGAATCGGGATCACCTTCGGGAGCAAAATTAGTGAATCCAGGAGAAAATATCGATGTTCCAGAAGATTTAAAATGGCAGGGAGTTGAAGCCGAAAACACCCTGAAAGCCCAGTTTGAAAGATCTGGCCAATCAACCCGTTTAGCCCGTTTGGCTGAGGAAGGAGCAGAAAGGATAGAAAGTACGGTTGGTGAAACATTGGCTACCGGTGAGCTGGCTATACCAACTGGTCAGGTTGAAAAAAAATCTCCCTTTTCTAAACGGCCGATTTCAGTCATAATTGAAAATGCCCCCGCGGCACGACCTCAAGCCGGGCTCAGTAAGGCAGATATCGTCTATGAAATTATGGCTGAAGGTGGAATCACTCGGTTCTTGGCAATATATAACGAAGGTGTAGCGGATAATGTTGGTCCGGTTAGAAGCGCTCGTCCCTATTTTGTGATGAAAGCTGCTGAACATAATGCCATATTTGCACATGCAGGCGGCAGTGTTGAAGCGTATGTCTATATGAAGGAAATGAACATTGATACTATCGATGAATTTAAATTCTTTCAAGCTTTTTGGAGAAGTAAAGATCGAAAAGCCCCTCACAATCTCTACACCTCGATTGCTAACCTCAGAAATCAAGCCCAGCGGTTAGGTTATAATAAACCGGTGAAAGGAGGAGGGGGATTCCAAATACGAACACCCCAAGAAGCCTTAGGAACTGAAGATGCTTCTCAGGTGGAAATCTTGTATGCTGGTGATTATCGAGTAAAATATACCTGGGATCCTGCCCAAAGAATCTATCGAAGATATATCAATGGAAACCCCCATGTCGATTCTTTGAACGGTCAACAAATCAAAACTCCCAATCTAATCATTCAAATTACCGAGCAGAAAGTGAAAGATGAAGAAGGTCGAATAGAAATAACTTTTGTTGGGAAAGGTACTGGATGGATTTTATTAGATGGGAAAGCAGCTGCAATACGCTGGGAAAAGAATTCTATAGGAGAAAAAACCAACTTTTATTATGCTGATGGAAGGGACTTGAAAATTAACCCCGGGGCGCTATGGATAGAAGTGGTCAGTACCCAGAATAAGGTGGCGATGTAATGCACAGTGTTATATTTAGAATTGGTCAATTTCCTGTTTATGCCTATGGCTTTTTTTTAGGCGTGGCTTTTTTGGTGGGTATTTATTATGCCTCAAGGCGAGCTCCTGGTTATGGAGTTGCTCCCGATGCAGTGGTTGAAGTCAGTGTGCTCTGTATTTTTGGGGCCATCATTGGGTCTCGCTTAGTTTTTGTTCTCCTCAACTGGGATATTTACCGTGATAACCTCATTCATATCTTTTTAATCCGTGAAGGTGGTCTGACTTTCTATGGTGGTATTTTTGGAGCAATTTTTTTAGCAATTCCTTATATTATTTATAAAAAATATTCTTTACCGGCTTTATTTGATATTTGCACTCCGGCTATAGCTCTGGGCTATTCCATTGCTCGAATTGGTTGTTTTCTCAACGGTTGTTGTTACGGTCGAGTTTGTTCCTATACTCATTTTCCTCTTGGGGTTCATTTCCCTGCTTTAGAGGGGTGGAGATATCCAACTCAAATCTATGCGGTGGGGTATTCTCTTCTGATCCTCTTTTTTTTACTGAAACTGGAGAAAAAAAAGGTTTTTCGTGGAGAGCTCTTTTTTGATTATCTGTGGATGTACGGGATCGCTCGTTTTTTCATTGAGTATTTTCGTGAAGAGCCCTTTTCGGTTTGGGGAATCATGACTGCAGCTCAATTTGCTTGTATATTAATAATTATAATTGCTCTTATTCTACGAGAGATATTGAGAAGACATGCTATCCAACGATCTCAGGAACATTCTTGAAGCGTATCTCCAGTTTTTGTATTGGGAAAAAAGACTTTCTGATAACACGATTCAATCCTATGAGCAGGATTTGGAGCAATTCGTTGTTTTTTTGGAAAAAAAGGGTATGGTATCTTTTTCCCGACTCGATCAGGATATAGTTGAAAAATTCCTACGATATGAAGCCAAGCGCGAAATAGCTCCTGCTTCACTTGCCAGGAAAATTTCAGCCCTCCGTACCTTTTTCCAATATTTGATCCGTGAGAAAATGAGTCCTGAAAATTGTGCCAAGCTTATCGATTCTCCTCGTTTTCAGAGAAAAATACCCGATGTTTTAGATGAAGTTGAAATCGAATCCTTATTGAACGCTCCGGATTTGACTAAACCGATTGGAATTCGAGACCGAGCTATTTTAGAATTATTATACGCCAGTGGATTGAGGGTAAGCGAATTAACCTCTCTGGAATTTTCACACCTTGATTTGGAAAATTCTATGTTACGGCTTTGGGGCAAAGGCTTTAAGGAGAGGATGGTACCTTTTGGCGAGGAAGCCAGCGAAGCGTTGAAGCGATATTTTCAGCAGGCAAGAGAACAAATATTAAAGGAAAAACGAAGTCGGTCGATTTTTGTCGGAGCCTCCGGTCAACCTTTAACCCGGCAAAACATTTGGGTAATGATTAAGAAATACTCCCGAAAAGCTGGAATTGAGAAGACTGTAACACCGCACACTCTTCGACATACCTTTGCCACCCATTTGTTGGAAAACGGAGCTGATTTGAGAGTTGTGCAGGAGTTTTTGGGACATTCCGATATCGTGACTACTCAAATCTATACTCATATTAGTAAAAAAATCCTTCGTGAAGCATATGCCCGTTCATTTCCCAGAAAATAATAATCAAGTTTTTTTAAAACCCAAGGATTACCAATAATATTTGCTTTTTACCAAGTGTGACAATTATAATTTTGAAGGGGTGTTTTTATGGAGAATTTACGTTCAAAAATTGAAGAAAGTGCTCATTTCATTCAAGAAAGAATTGATTTTTCTCCTGAAATAGGCATTATCTTGGGAACTGGTTTAGGAGCTCTTGCCGATGATATCGAGATTGATCGAGTTATTTCCTATGATGAAATTCCCTGGTTTCCAGTTTCCACAGTTGAAAGCCATCACGGAAATTTAATTATCGGTGAATTATCAGGAAAAAAGATCGTTGCTATGCAGGGAAGATTTCACTATTATGAAGGATACTCGATGAAACAGGTTACCTTCCCGGTTCGGGTTATGAAAGCACTGGGGATTAAGGTATTAATTGTCAGTAATGCCGCCGGTGGAATGAATCGGAATATGCAGCGCAGTGACTTGATGATTATTTGTGATCACATCAACCTTTTAGGTGACAATCCACTTCGTGGTGAAAATGACCCGGAGTTGGGACCACGATTTTTGGATATGTCAAATGCCTATGACCCTGATCTTATTCAATTGGCTCAACAAATCGCCCTTGAAAAGGGGATATATGTTATGAAAGGTGTCTACGCTGCTCTTGCTGGACCAAACTTTGAAACTCCTGCTGAATATCGTTTTTTGATCTCAATTGGTGCTGATGCGGTTGGAATGTCAACGGTGCCCGAAGTTCTCGTAGCTCGTCATTCCGGCATGAAAGTTTTTGGAGTATCTTGTATAACCGATCTAGCAATCGATGGGTTTATAGAACCGGTATCTCATGAAGTCGTCATCCAGGCGGCTAATGAAGCTCAACCAAAACTTAAACTTCTCATTCGGGAATTAGTGGGCAAAATAAACTTCGCATGAATTCACAACTATGGATTGCTCTTTTGAGTTTTTCTCCAATTTCAGAAATTAGAGGATCTTTACTGTATTGGGCATCTAATCCGGTTATTCCTTTCTGGCAAGCTCTTCTTATTTCTATTTTATTCAATCTTCTTCCATTTTTTGTAGTGATGTTTTTTCTTAATGCTATCCTTTCGATATTTTTACGATTTCAATGGTTTCAATCACTCTGGGACAGACTGGTGGTCAGCACTCGGAAGAAATTTCAGAAATATGAGAAATGGGAGCAGATCGGCTTGGCTTTTTTTATCGGAGTTCCACTTCCTATTACCGGGGTATGGACGGGCTCTTTGATATGCTTTTTAATGGGATGGCCATTAAAAAGATCCTTTCCCTTTGTTTTATTAGGTTTAGGAATTGCCTCGACTATCGTGAGCGTGATTGTGCTTTCAGGACGAAGAGTATTGACTCTTTTTTAATATATAGGGTTATGGTTTTAGCAACGCTAGTTAGGACTATGGTCTATCCTGAAAATACCAATATTGGTGAAAAAAGAATAAACAAAAAAAAGGCACACCCCCCTGAATCCCCCCTCAATGGGGGAATGAATTCAACA
>MWBQ01000223.1 GCA_002069605.1 Candidatus Atribacteria bacterium ADurb.Bin276 | reverse complement strand
ATGAAGATATTCCTCTTTTTGCTAAATCCTCGGTATGTCATGATTGATCATCACCTCATTGGGGGTAACAAGTTCTATGTCGATAAATAATCACGAATCATTAATGAATGTTTCTTCTAAAAACTGGTAGTTCTCCATTAATATACGCTAAAATGATTTATTCAAAACGTAAAGCGGTAATTGGATTGAGTTGACTGGCACGGCGTGCTGGATATATTCCGAAAAATAATCCGACGGCAACGGAAATGCCAAGAGCATATATTATCGAAGCCCAGGAAATGGTGGTACTCCAACTGGATACTTTGGATACAATAAAAGAACTCAGTATTCCTAAAATTATTCCGATTAATCCACCGGTAAGACTCAAAACTGAAGCTTCAATCATAAACTGGGAGAGGATATCCGTTGTTTTAGCTCCGATAGCTTTTCGCAATCCTATCTCCCGAGTCCGCTCGGTTACCGAAACCAACATGATATTCATGATACCGATGCCACCAACCAAGAGAGAAATTCCTGAAATAATAACTAAAAAGAGAGTAATGCTGCCAGTCACGTTGGTAACGGTATCTAATATATCTTGGGAGTTCATAATATCAAATTTATCCGGATCGTTATTGAATTTTCGTAGAAAATACGCTTCCAAATAATCACTTACACTATCCATATCTTCTATCGTGTAAGTTTCTACGGTTATTGTTTGTAAGTATTTACTTCCTGTAATTCTTTTTTGGGCTGTTGTAATAGGAATAAACACCTGATCACCACGATCCATGCCCATGCTGGTTTTTTTCTCCATTATTCCAATAACTGTAAAGCTAACATTTCCAATTTTTACTTTTTTGCCAATGTTGGAACTGTCATCATTGCCAAAAAGATCTTCAGCAACCGTTTGACCCAATACAACGACTCTGGTCATATGATCCAGGTCATATTGGTTAAAAAAACGCCCCTTAGCTGGTTTAAAATTTTCAAGGTCGGGATAATTTGGCGTAGTTCCAATAATACTGGTTCTGGTGCTTTCCTTCCCAAAGGTAACAACCTTGTTGGTCGAAGCTTGGGCCCCAATATTTTTTATCCCTCTAACTGGGGAATTCCTTAATCCTAAATAGTGGTCGTAAGTGAAAATATTCATGCCTCCTCTTTGCATGATTCCCATTCCAGGAGGCACTCTTTGGAAACCAGGTCTTACCGTTAAACGATTAGATCCCAGACTTTGAATTTGGGAAGTAATATTGGTTTTCATTCCTTGACCAACCGAAACCATGGTGATAACTGCTGCGACTCCGATAATTATTCCTAACATAGTAAGGAAAGAACGGAGTTTATTGGATAAAACATTCGAAATAGCACTTTGAAGTTTTTCAAATATGTTCATAACGGTTATATTGCCTCCAAGGTTTCTTTTGCCATTTGGAGAGCTTCTTCTGCTTGAATCGGATCATCTACGGATTCTTCATTTTCTAATTGTCCATCACAAAAACGGAGTATCCGTTTGGAATGAAAAGCAACATCCGGTTCGTGAGTTACTAATATAATGGTCTTTCCTTGTTCATTTAAATTTTGAAAAACTTCCAAGACTTCTTCCCCAGATCGAGTATCCAAGTTACCGGTTGGTTCATCGGCAAGGACGATTGATGGATTATTAGCCAGAGCACGAGCGATTGCCACTCGTTGAATTTGGCCCCCGGAAAGTTGATTAGGACGATGAAATTTTCTTTGGCTAAGCCCAACTTTTTCCAAGAGAGAATTCACTATTTCGCATCTTTTGGTTTTAGGGATACCGGCATAAAGGAGCGGAAGTTCAACATTTTGAAAAGCGTTTAATTTTGGTAAAAGATTGAAACTCTGAAAAACAAAACCGATTTTACGATTACGGATCATTGCCAACTGGTTTTCATCAAGGTGGGATACCTCTTCCTGATCAAGGAAATATTGGCCACTGGTGGGTGTATCAAGACACCCTAAAATATTCATCAGGGTTGATTTTCCTGAACCAGAAGGTCCCATTATTGAGATAAAATCACCCGGATAAATTTGGAAAGAAACATTGGTTAAGCCATTGACTTGAATTGATTCTAAAAAGTAGATTTTCCCTAATTTCCTAACGTCAATAACTGGTGAAGTAGTTTTTTCGTTCATAAAATTTCTCCTATTAGCTGTATTTGCTTTTACATTCCAGCGGGGGGTGGACCACCCATACCCATCGGACCTCGATTGGGTAAAGAATCTTGAATATTTGCAGGAGGAATCATTACTTCTTGATCTTTGTTAAGACCTTCTAATATTTCGAAAAATTCATCATTTCTTAAACCAACTTTTATAAAAATTTTGTCTGGTTCTTTTTGCGATCCTGGAACAAGAACAAAAGTTTTTCCTTCTTCCTCTATCAGTACTTCTAAGGGGAGCAATAAGGTGTTTTCGCTTTGATTTATAATGACAGAAGCGTCGACGGTCATCCCCGGGTAGAGCCTTCTGTCTGAATTGGGAATAATAATTTCTCCTTCATAGGTTACGATATTATCAATAACCTGTGATTTCAAGGATATGAAAGAGACCTCTCCCTTGATTATTTCGCCAGGAAAAGCATCGAGGGTAATTTCTGCTTTAGCGCCGATCTTTATTTTGGGAATATCAATTTCATTGAATGCTACCAATGCCTTCATTTGATCTAAATTTCCAATCGTGATTAAAGTCTTAGCTTGAGTAACAACGTCCTCTTTCTCCACTGAAACATCTATAGCGACACCGTCAATCGGCGAAGTTATGGTTCCATATTCAATCTTTTTTTGGGCATCAACAACGTTAGCTTCTGCTTGAGCTAACTGAGCTCGGGCAACTTTAATATCGTCTTGATCTGAACCATCTAAAAGATTATCCAGTTGTTTTTGAGCAGATATAACGTTTTGTTTATAAATTTCCATTTGGTTTTGACTTTCGTTAAGCTCTCGTTGTGAAACGGCGCCACTCTCGAAGAGTTTTTGGTTTCTTTCAAATTGAATTTGAGCATTTTCATGATTTAATTGAGCTTGTTCAAGAGTCGTTTTTGCCTGGGTGATTTCTAATTCGGTAGCTCCCTCTAAAAGTTTTTTTAGTTTAGTCTGAGCTGACAAGAGCTCGGCCTCGGCTCTTTTTAAATTGACTTCATAATCGCTGACATCAAGTTTTACTAACTCTTGTCCTTTGGTGACCGAATCTCCTTCTTCAACCAGGACAACTTCAACCTTATAACCATCCTCTTTTGATTTTACATTTACTGTTTCAGAGGGAGCCAAACTACCCTCGGCTTCAATCGTTTCACGTATTGTTCCTTGGATTACCTGAATGGTGGAGATAGTTATGTCTTGAGCCTGGGTAGAATGAGACTTATTGAAAATGAAAAGGAAAAAAATTGATGTGAGAATAATAATAAAAACAATGATTACAAGAACTATTTTTTTTCTTTTATTCATTTTTTACCCATTCCTTTTTTCCTAAATATAAAATTCGGTTTATAAAAGCAAAGATAGGTTGAATTTGGCAACCTGGTTGTTTTTTTTAAAGGATTGATAAATGCTGTACTTTAATTTTTTTACTAAAAAAACTCCATCATTTTTAAAAAAATTTAATAAGACGATTTCTATATAAAAAGGAAGAGGATCTCCCCAATAAAATTCATTTTAATCCTAAGGGTCCCCTTCCTTTTTCTGAATGATCTCCCCCTTTCACATTAAATCAGCCAAGGAGGGAAACCGAAAGGAGGAGATTTGAGGGTTAGTTCTATTCCTCATTACCATTTTTTAAAATTTCAAGATGTTCTTCCAATTGTTGGTTGCTCTCTTTGATTTGTTGAAAAAGCAAAGGAAGAATTGATTTAATTTGAACTTCATCACCAATCTCAACGGCTTCAGTGAATTTCTTAAATAGTTCTCGGTTTTTTTCCATCGCAGTTCCTCGGTTTTTAAAGAAGAATTGGTTTTTCTGGTCTAAAAATCTTTGTTGAGAGAACCCCGGTACTTTCCTAAGCTTAGGTTTTTCCGTTTCCGGATGCTTTTTTTCTCCATCCATTTCAGTTCCGGCTGGCATTTTTCTTTTATCAATTTTTTCTTCCAAAATTTTGAGTCGGTTTTTAATTTCTTCCAAATTTTCAAGGATTTGGTTTATTGGTTCTTTATTTTTGTTGCGTTGAAGAATTTCTCTCCTAAGGGTATCACGTCGATTCAATTCAATTTCCCAATCTCTGGTCAATTCTGGAGTAAATTTTTCTGAAAGAAGAAGCATATACATTTTTTGATGGACTCTCATTTCATTGATTAATCCCGGACTATTTCTTCCTTCGGCAAAAGAAACCCTCGTTAAGGCG
Source organism: Candidatus Atribacteria bacterium ADurb.Bin276 (assembly GCA_002069605.1). Classification (NCBI taxonomy): domain Bacteria; kingdom Pseudomonadati; phylum Atribacterota; class Atribacteria; order Atribacterales; family Atribacteraceae; genus Atribacter; species Candidatus Atribacter allofermentans. The sequence goes on along the minus strand of MWBQ01000223.1, from coordinate 9,683 downwards.
ATGAACAAAATAACCAGGATACTTCCGACAGCTATAAATTTTTTCATAATTTCACCATTCCTTTCAGCGGAGGGATTTTTAAATGGATTGAACCTTAAATATAAATGAAGTATAAACTCCAAATTTGGAGGAATTATCTGAAAAATATGGGAAATTATGGGAATGAACAAAAATTGAATCGATAAAAAGTGATTATATCCGGGTTACTTTTTTTTCGTGGTAACCCGGAGAGATTTTAAATCAATTTTTATAAATAAATTGGCTCATAAACAACCAAATGAGTGATGGTTAAAAATAAACCACAATTAAGGTTTTCTGGTTGGCCACGGTGTCGGGGTTGGTGTTGGATAAATATCAGACTTTTCACAGCGGATGGTAGCAAGGAAACAGGCAGATTTTGCTGAATAGGTATAGGTTCCTCCTAAACCAGAAGGATCAAAACGCCAACGTCCAGCAAGTGGGGTGAAGTTGGCTGATCCATCATCACTGGTGATATTAAAATAGATTGGTTTGGAGCCATCCCAATTGGATTTCTTACAGCCCCAATTTTCCCAATATTCTGAGACGCCGGCACACTGAGCTGACCGTATTGCTGCTACAATTAAATTCCTGGATACGCTTTTGGGGTTGATGTCACAGAAAAATCCAATATCGATATTGCCATTAGCCACAATGGTATAAGGTTCTTCGCCTTTGATAACACGAACGTTAATTGATTTATTAAAAGTACAACCGCCTCCAGTAAATTCAACTTTCCAGTCTCCCGAGGTTCGAGGTGTAACAGTAGCATGCCCTTCGGAAATGGGGAAATCAAAACTTTCCCCACCCGGACCAGTGATGTGGACATTGCTGGTTAATGAAGCATCAGCTTTCCAGTAGAGTTCAATCTGGTCCCCATCACAGATGGTTAATGAAGTAGGACAATCTTCCAGGGCGGGTTGTACCGCAGAAGGTGCCAGTTCTTTAATAATTGCGCAAAACTTGGTATTATCAGTACAAGATGTACCGATTGTACCCTCACAACAAGTCATAATTGCTATTAATATACTAATTGACAATCCTAAAATGATATAGAGAACAACTTGGTTTTGAAGTTTTTTCTTTCCCCTCATCGGTTTTCCCTCCTAAAAAAAATTAAAAAATCAACAGCGTTTTTTGGGTAGAATGGGCGTGATAGGAAGTGTTTGTTTGCCGGGATAGTTGACTGATTATTATTATACTCTATTAGATACCAAAAATTTAAAAAAATTTAGTTAATTTATTAACCGTTCTCCCTCTCCCACCAAGGGGCGAGAGGGAGAACGGGAGAGAGTGCGAGAAAAGAAAAAGATGAAATCCTCACGCCATTAGATTCTGAGGGGGAGAGGGCGCGAGGGGGTGAGGGGGAGAAAAAGAAGAAGGGAAGAGGGTCCAGGATGACGAATTAAAAAGCCCCTCCCCGCCGCGAAAGCGGCACCCCTCCAAGGAGGGGAATTCATTAGATGATATTTTCAGGATAGACTAAGATTTTCTTCCCTATGATAAAATTTGAAACAGTATATTTTCAAGGAGTGGTTTATGGCACGCTATATCATGTTTCAAGGAACTGGATCTGGTGTTGGGAAAAGCCTTATTACAGCAGGTTTTTGCCGAATATTTGCTCGTAAGGGTATTAGAGTTGCTCCGTTTAAAGCACAAAATATGTCTTTAAACTCAGGAGTGACACCATTCGGAGAGGAGATCGGCAGAGCCCAGCTGTTGCAAGCTCGAGCAGCCATGATTGATCCTGATTCCCGAATGAACCCAATTTTACTGAAACCCCAGGGAGACTGCATGAGCCAGGTGATTGTTCGTGGAAAAATCTGGGAGACTCACGAAGCTTATGATTATTATCGGTATAAAAAATTTCTCTGGGAGAAGGTTATCGAAAGCCTGAATTCACTGGCTGAGGAATATGACCTCATCTGTATTGAAGGAGCTGGTAGTCCAGCAGAGATAAATTTGCGAGAACAGGACCTGGTCAATATGTCGGTAGCTCGATATGCGCGTATACCAGTATTTCTCATTGGTGATATTGAAAAAGGTGGGGTATTTGCACAACTTTATGGAACCTGGGCACTTTTGACTAAAGAAGAAAGAGAATTACTCTGTGGCTTTATTATTAATAAATTCAGAGGGAATTATACAATTTTAGAACCAGGATTGAAAGAAATTGAAAAATTAACTCAAATTCCAGTTGTAGGTGTTGTTCCTTATTCTCGTTTTCTGCTGGATGATGAAGATAGTATGACGGAAAAAATTGAAAACTCATATAAGTCACTCAAAACCGTTGATATTCAAGTTGGTATTATTCGCCTTCCCCATATATCAAATTTCACCGATTTTGACCCATTAACGAATGAGCCTGACGTGGAAACTCAATACATTTTTCCCGATGAAAATTTTAGTAAGTTTGATGTGATAGTGCTTCCTGGAAGCAAAAATACTATTCGAGACCTTCAATGGTTGAAGAAATTTAACCTTCAAGAACGTTTGGAAAGCTATATAAACAATGGTGGAGTGGTATTAGGAGTGTGTGGTGGTTATCAGATGCTAGGAGAATCTATAATAGATATCGATGGAAATGAAGATTTCCAAGGTGAAATAGATGGTCTAAAAATCATTCCGATGAAAACCTTTTTTGAGAAAGAAAAGATACTTAAAAACATGCAAGGATATTTGGCAAAAGCTGAACACATTTCAGTGAAAGGGTATGAAATTCATCAGGGGAAAGGCTCTTTCCAACAGGCTTATGAACCACTTTTTAATCTCAACTTAGGGAACAGAATCGAACCTGAAGGTATAATAATCAATAATCAGATATTTGGAACCTACCTTCATGGATTGTTTGATGATGGATCGTTCCGAAGATATTTTGTCAACTTACTTCGCAAAAGAAAAGGTTTAGCAACCATATCATCGGTTTCTCCATCCTGGCAAGAAGTCGTAGAAAAAGAGCTTGACCGTTTGGCAGACTTTCTTGAAACCTGCCTCGATATTGAACGGATAGAAAGCTTGATAGAGAATTTTTAAATACAACAGGAGGATCTTTATGTTACTCCGAAGACTGGAAGACTGTGATGAATTTATAGCTGGCGATTTAACTAGACTTCGTGAAATACTCCATCCGGATAAATTAGGAATTGATATCCATTACAGCCTTGCCCATGCTACTCTTCCGCCCGGGCGTACATCTCAGCCTCATTATCTCTATTCATCTGAAGTATATTATATTATATCTGGCAAAGGGATTATGCACATAAATAGCCAAATCGAGCAGGTGGAGGAAGGTTCGACCATTTACATTCCTCCACAATCCATACAATTCATTGAAAACGCCGGGAGCCAAGACTTGGTATTTCTATGTATTGTTGATCCAGCCTGGAAAAAAGAAGATGAAATTGTTCTTTGATTATGAGAGATAAGCTTGAGTTAAGATTTATACTCTAACATACGCTGAATACTTCGTTCGGCTCGCTGGCGAATCGTCTCGGGCAGGTTAATTTCACCATAACCAAAACGGAGAGAATAGAGGACCTTTTCCAGGGTTATTTTTTTCATGTCGGGACAGATGGCCTGTGCTGAAGCGGGATAAAAATTTTTCTCAGGATTTTCTTTACGAAGACGATAGAGTATACCAACCTCAGTCCCAATGATAAATTCGCTTTTTTTGGATTGACCAATAAATCGCGACATTCCCTCAGTTGATTGAACCTCATCAGCTAAATCAATCACTTCAGGAAGACATTCAGGGTGAACAACAACCAACGCATCGGGATGGAGTTTTTTTTGAAAATGGATATGTTCAGGAAGAATATGCGCATGAATTGGACAGTCGCCATCCCAGAGAATAAATTGACGACCAGTTTTTCTCGAAATATAATTGGCTAAGTTTTTATCAGGAATAAAAATAATTTCTTTGGCATCTTTTAACCCATCGGTAACGATCTTTAGGGCGTTGGCCGATGTACAGCAAATGTCACATTCAGCCTTAACGTCTGCAGTTGTATTCACATAGGCAAGCACCGTTGCTTTGGGATATACTGATTTAAGCTTTTTAATTTCTTGAACGGTAATAGTATCTGCCATGGGGCAACCAGCATTTTTCTCGGGAAGGAGCACAACTTTATTCGGAGAGAGAATTTTGGCGGTTTCTGCCATAAAACGAACACCACAAAAAACGATGATATCGGCATCAGTTTGGCTGGCTTCGATGCTCAAACCCAAAGAATCCCCTAAAAAATCCGCAATATCCTGTATGTCCGGGGGTTGATAGTTGTGAACTAAAATAATCGCATTTTTCATTTTTTTTAATTCTTGAATTTGTTGGATGACCGCGTTCATCGCAAAACCTCCTTAATGATTCCTCCTCCGATTACGATTCCTTCACGAGTGTACCACACAACTGATTGGCCAGGGGTTATATTTTCCAATTTATCATAAAAAATGACCTTTATTTCATGGTTAATTTTTTCTAATGTACACTGATGCTCTTTCTGGGAATAACGCGTAACAGCAAAAATTTCTTGGTCAGGGATTTCATCGACTAAAAAATTCACCTGAGTAGCAACCAGAGCCATGGCTTGTAAATCTTTTTTTTCACCAACTATTACGGCATTTTGAGAAAGATCGATATCGACAACATAGAGAGGATGCGAATTACTGAGTCCTAATCCCTTCCTTTGGCCGATAGTGTAAAGATATATTCCTTCGTGGTGCCCAAGCACTTTTCCTTGGAGGTTAACAATCGGGCCTGATAAATCCAGTTGAGAACGGTTTTTCAGAAAATCACGATAACCGCCTTGGGGAAGAAAACAAATATCCTGGCTCTCGGATTTTTCATCGATTAGTAAATCGAGTTGATTAGCAAGAGATTTAACCTCTTCTTTGGTAAGATGAGCCAAGGGGAAAAGAATTCTATTGAGGATTTCCCTGTGGATATTATATAAAAAGTAAGTTTGATCTTTCGAGCGATCCCGTGGTTTCCGTAAAAAAAATTGGTTGTTTATGTAATCAATTTGGGCATAATGTCCGGTGGCAAAATAGTCAAAACCATTTTTCAAGGCATAATTAAAAAGAAAACCAAATTTTATCTGTCGATTACAATTTACGCACGGGTTGGGAGTTCTTCCTGATAAATATTCCTTGATAAAAGGTTTTACGACTTCATTTTCAAACTCATTGCTTAGTTCGAGAGTTTGATGAGGAATTTCAAGAATTTCACATACCCTTTTCGCATCGGTCAAGGCTGATCCTAAACGTGGATCGTTCGCAGAACCGTGAATTACCTGAAAAGCCATGGTAATCCCACAAACTTGATACCCTTGTTTTTTTAAAAGGAAAGCAGCAACCGAAGAATCGACTCCCCCACTTATAGCGACTAATATTTTTTTAGTTTTCACATTAACTCCTCTGGGTTGAGTTCTTTATTCATGTTTCCAGAACGATATTCCTCAAGATCTAATGTGACCCAATGGTATCCAAAGGATTTTAATCTTTCGACGATTTGGTGGCGATAATCATGAATACGAGTCAGATCATTATCCATTAAGGGAACTTCAATTCGAGCAATAGGATAGTGATCCCTTACCCGCAATTGTTCAAAACCCAATTCACTCAGATATAATTCTGCTTTTTCGATTCGACTCAAATGTTCAGAAGTTATATCTGTTCCATAAGGAATGCGAGTGGCTAGACAAGAAAAAGAGGGCTTATTCCAGGTTGGTAGGTTCTTTTCTTTCGATATTTGACGAATTTCTTCCTTGGTAAAGCCAGTTTCCAATAAAGGGCTTAAAATATTCATTTCTTGAATAGCTTTTCTTCCCGGACGAAAATCATTTAGGTCGTCGGTATTTGAACCTTCGATGATGAATTGAAAATTTTTCTGAATGGCAACTGCTTCTATAGTTTCAAAAAGAATTTTTTTACAAAAATAACAACGGTTTGGTTGATTTCGAATAATTGAAGAATATTGAAGAAGATTTACCTCTTGAACTATTAAGGGAAGATTCAGTTGGCTGGCGGTCTTGAGAGCGAAGCTTTTTTCGCTTTTTGGTAAAAAGGGTGTATCAATCAGTATCCCGCTGGTTTTATCTCCCAATGCCTCATGACTGGTAAAAAGCAAAAAAGTACTATCAACACCACCGGAATAGGCAACCAAACAATTCTTGAGGTCTTGTAAAATTTGTAGTAATTTATCGTATTTAATTTTAATAATATTGTCCATGAATTTCTTACCAAACTGATAAATATCGTTCTCCAGTGTCGGGAAAAATAGCCACAATCAACTTCCCTTGATTTTCCTCGCGTTTTGCCAATTCAAGTGCCGCCCAACCGGCTGCTCCGCTTGAAATGCCAACATGGATACCTTCGATTTGAGCAATGCATTTTGCCGTTGAAAAGGCGTCTTCATCCTCAACTGGAATGACTTCATCGATCAATTCCCGACGTAACACTTCAGGGATGAAGCCGGCTCCAATTCCCTGGATACGATGAGAACCCGGGGTTCCTCCTGATAATACTGCTGACTTTTTGGGTTCAACGGCAACTACCTTAAGGGACGGTTTCCGATCTTTTAAAACCTCAGCGGTTCCCGTGAGGGTTCCTCCGGTTCCTACTCCACAGACCAAGATATCAATAAGCCCATCGGTATCAGTCCAGATTTCTTCAGCGGTTGTTTCTCGATGAATTTTTGGATTGGCAGGATTTTTAAATTGCATTGGCAAAAAAGAATTAGCATTCTCTTTTGCCAATTCTTCTGCTTTTTTGATCGATCCTCGCATTCCTTCTTCTGAAGGAGTGAGGACTAATTTAGCACCAAACCAGGTAAGAATTTTTCTCCTTTCAACGGATACGCTTTCTGGCATAGTGAGTATTAATTTATACCCACGCTGAGCACAAACAAAAGCCAAAGCTATACCGGTATTCCCGCTGGTTGGTTCGATTATCAAGGTATTTTTATCTATCGAACCATTTTTTTCAGCTTCGTTTATCATTGACACTCCAATACGATCTTTCACGCTTCCGCATGGGTTTAAGTACTCAAGCTTGGCAACTACCTCCCCGGGTAGATTGGCACCCAATTTTGACAAACGAACTAAAGGAGTATTTCCTATGAGCTGAGTAATGTTTTGGGCAATTTTCATAAAAATTCTTCCTTTCCGTCAAGTGAAAAATCTACCATAATGTTATCACTCTGAAACAAAATTGGTGAGCAAGTTATTTTTGAGGCGTTTTTTGATTATTTTGACGAATAATTTTGATAGGGAAATTTTCAATCCGGTATTTTTCTATTTGATCCAGTGATAAGGTTATGGGTTGAACCATTTTTGGCGATGAATAGCTTTGATGCTGTATTTTGATATAGAGTGGTTCAACAAGAGATGAAGAATAATAAGCGATAATTCCTGAAGCAAATTGTTCAGTATCAGAGTCGATCATTCCCTTTCCTAAGCCGGTTGGTCCCTTAGTATGGGAAGGAGTAAAAATATAGTCTTCTGGTTTAGCTTGGCTGAACAATGCCAAATTATCTTTTTCATTCCGACCAACTAAAAATATAAATTGGTTACTCAACCGAAAATATCTGCCTAATTTTAAAAGTTCAATGTTTTCCATCGTCAGTTCATCATGGATAAGCAGGTCATAGACCCTTCGAGCAAAAATCGGATCGGTGAGAAGACATCCACCGGCTGGGGCTGGATAATCAGTAATTCCCATTTTTTGAGCCAAGTCGAATTGAGGTCCACGAACACGACCGGAAAAGTTATAGAGCTTATCCCGATCAACCCACCCTTTTTGTTCGGGAATGGTCTCTTGCAATAATTTCGCTGAAAGGGGCCTTAAAATTAAACCTTTTAAATGAGAATCTCGGTCAATGATGCTCAACCCCCATAGGAACTGAGATTTTGGTCTTTGAGAGAGGACTTCGCCAGTTACAATAAATGAAGCCTTTTTTTCTTTCATAACTTGATAGGCTTGGGTAATCATTAGAATTTTACAATCGATACAAGGGTTTAAGTTTTTACCAAAATCATATTTTGGATTTCGAAGAAGATCTAAAAAGTTTTCTCTAAGTTCTATTTCTACCAATTCAATACCCATTTTTTGAGACATGTTACGGGCATAGTATTGTTTTTCTTTCATTTTTTTATTATTGGCAAAGGGAATAATGAAGTTAACCGCTATGACTTCGATACCTTGATCCATAATGATTTGGGTTGCAAGCAAGCTATCAAGGCCTCCTGAAAATAACGAAACCGCTTTAATCATAAAATAACACCTCAAAAGGATGGAACGTTTTAATTCGAATTGATAAAATGCTCGTTGATTCAAAATTATTCGGGAACATTTCACTATTCTTTTATTCTAAGAAGTCCTTGGTTTTTGCTGGATGATGTAAGGATCTCATCTTTTTATTCTTTTTTCTAGGTGATTTTCTCAAGGTATCAAAGAAAATTCGAAAGGCACCCTCCCCGCCGTAAAACGGCACCCCTCCAAGGAGGGGAATTGTTGAATTCATTCCCCCATTGAGGGGGGATTAAGGGGGGTGTGCCTTTCTCGTTTTTTTGTTCTTTTTACCCGTTCTTATATTTTCAGTATAGATAATTTAGTCATAATGGCTATAAAAATAGGACAATATTCCTATAGAAAATAATTTGGAATTTTTATAGAGTTATTCTATATTGGAGGAATGAGTTATTGTCTAAAAAATTATTATTTTTATTACCTAAAGGAACAATAGCACTTATGATTCTTTTATTGTCTGGCTGTTGTATGTTTCCGGACCAAAGCAAATTGGAGAAAAATATTCCTTGTACAGGCTTGGTTATGATTCCATCGTCTTTAGATAACCATGATGGTTTAAAGGTTAAACCCTTTGCAGCTGCCGACGTTATCCTTTTTGGAAGTGAAGGCGACGTCATTTCGACTGAAACCAACCAAGAAGGGAAGTGGGTAGCTTATAATTTAAAGAGCCCTTATTACCTTCTGGAGGCCGAGAAAGATGGAGTTATTATAAAAAAAGTTTTTCCTTTTCAATTATTGGAAGAAAACTATGTAGATGTTGGAGAAGCTAATGCCTATACTACCTGTCAGGTTATGATCTATGAAATAGCCAATCAATATTATGAGAATGCATTGTACCTACGAGAAGTTCCGGATTTAGTGATTCCGGAGAATTTGGTTAAGGCGGTAGAAAAGGTTTATCGAGAGGATCGGAATCCTTTTAATGATCCGTTAATTATTAGCATGGTAGAAGATTTAGTTCTGCATCAATTTTAATATAAACCAGCATGCCATAATAAGCTGCACCAAATGAGGATGAAAATCCTCTTTAAATCCGTCATTGCGAGGAGTCCAACCGTTTTTTGGTTGAACGACGTGGCAATCTCATTTATTGGAATTAGTGGGTCGTGAGTAGTAAAATGTGAGCCGAATAAAAAAATAAGAATTAATGAAATTAGTTAGTGAGAAACCCATGAAAAAAGTTTCCCCCTTTAGCAAAGAGGGCAAGGGGGATTTGAAAGAATTAGAAAAAAACGAATCCTTATCAAACTCCCTTTATCTAAAGAAAGAGGAATAAAAAAAATTGAACTCATGAGATTGCCACGTCACTTCGTTCCTCGCAATGACGAGTTAGAGTTCCTTCTCCCTTGATGGGAGAAGGT
>MWBQ01000222.1 GCA_002069605.1 Candidatus Atribacteria bacterium ADurb.Bin276 | reverse complement strand
GAAGCCGTGAGGATCTCATCTTTTGATTCTTTCTTCATAAATCCTTTAAAGGATGAGATTCTCCCGTTACAAAATACGCTCCTCAGAATAGCGGAATGGATAAATTGAGATTGCCATGTCGCTTTGCTCCTAATAATTACGGAACAGTATAAAACTAAAATCCCCCCTCCTTTTTTAAAGGGGGAGCTTACTATTCCATCGTCTCTTCATGAGAGAGGGTTAGGGTGAGGGGGCAACTATTTTACCATATTTAACCGATGCTGCCCTGTGACATGAAAGTCTATCCTACAAGCTCAATGCTTCTTCGAGAGAATTAATCTTAAAATCAGCAAAATCGCATTCTAAACCATCATTCAAATTAATGAAAACCGTTTTAATTCCGGCCTCTCGACCGGCCTGTATGTCGAGGATTCGATCTCCAATCGCCAAGGTAGATCCCTTTTTTAACTGATATTTTTTTACCAGATAATTAAAGGCATCTGGATTTGGTTTTCGTTCATATCCATCATTGCCGGTTATAATTTCAGTAAAAAGTTGCCTCATTCCATAATGATCAAGAAAAGCATAAAGAGAAGGTGATTCCCGATGGCTGACGATAAAGTTCCTGCCTCCCTGTTGAACAATCTGGCAACAAACCTTCACGGCTCCTGAGATAGGTGGTTGCTCGTCTAAAGAATAGGATTGGCGAATTTCTAAATATCTTTTAAAGAACAACTCTCCCAGTAGGTAGCGATCTTGATAATAACCAATCGTTTCAGCTATCGATTTTTTCATAAAATACAGCAAAGTATCAGGTTTTTCTTCTATTCCTAATTCTCTCAGAGCTCTTTGGAAGGCTTTTACCATCACCGGATAGGTATCAAACAGGGTTCCATCAAAATCCCAAATATATTCAGTATATTTCATTGATTTATCCCTCTGGAACGATATCCAGGTTTCCATTTTTAAGTATTCCTATTGAGTGGGACATATATTGAATTACTTCAGGATCATGAGAAATAAAAAGATATCCCAAACCATGGTTTTTTTGAAGTTCACGAAGAAGAAAAAGAATTTGTGCTTGAACTGATATATCCAATGCTGAAGTAGGTTCATCTAAAACGATAAACTCAGGTTTCAACAACAAAATCCGAGCTAAAGAAATCCGTTGATTCTGACCTCCAGAAAGTTGAGCAGGATAACGCAATAAAAAGTCGGTTGAAAGGCCAACGGTTTTTAAAACATCTTCTATAGCCTCTTTCTGCTGATTGAAAGGAACTTTAGTAATATTGAGAACATCGCGCAAAGAAGCGTCTATCCGCTTTTTGGGGTTTAATGATCCTTGAGGGTCTTGAAAAAGCATCTGAACATTCCGTCGGAAAAAAAGCCAATCAGGAGGTTTCATCCGTGAAATATCCTTTCCATGAAAGAAAATCGTCCCTGAAAAGGGTTTTATTAAACCTGCTACCATTTTACCTAAAGTTGTTTTACCGGTTCCTGAATGCCCCATAAGACCAAAGGTTTTCCCCATATAGAGTTTAACCGAAATATTACTCAGAACGATTTGGTGTTGTTTCCTTGGCCAACCCTGGGAAAATTCATAAGTAACCTTGTGCAGTTCAATCATACAAAAAACACCTTACCAACCGTTCATTTACTGACATTAGTCCCGGTTTTTCCCTATGGCATTGTTCTCTTGCCCATTGACAACGGGGATGGAACTGGCATCCTTGAAGATCTTCAATCATCGAAGGAGACTGCCCAGGTATGGGATGAAACCCATTTTCTGGAAGACTTCTAAGAAGACCTTGTGAATAGGGATGGAATGGTGATTGAAAAAAGTCTAAAGTAGGGACTTGCTCAACTATTTCTCCAGCATACATAACCATAATCCAATCTGATATTGACCGAGCTACCGTTAAATCATGGGTAATGAGCAACATCGATGATGAATGAATTTTTCGAGCTCGATCAAGTTGTTCAATTATTTGTTTAATCAATGTTCTATCCAGCCCTTGAGTTGGCTCATCAGCAATGATGAGATTGGGATGAAGAGCCAAGGCAGAAGCAATTAGTACTCTTTGGTTCATGCCTCCTGAAAACTCAAAAGGATACATTTTTACCGCCGACTCTGGCTTATCAAACTTCATGTAGGAGAGAAGACGAACCGACTCCTGAATTGACTGGTTTCGGTCGACACCTTGATGGATTCGAAAGGGTTCTCCAACCTGCCATCCAATAGAATAAACTGGATTTAAAGCCAAAGATGGATTCTGAAAAATAATCGCTATCTCTTTCCCGCGAATCGAAGCCATAGTTTTTTCGTCAACTAGAAGCAAATCACGACCTTGGAAAAGTATTCTTCCATTGATTTGAGCATTACCAGGAAGAAGTCTTAAAATCGATTGGGCTATCACCGACTTTCCGCAACCGGTTTCACCGATCAAAGCCAGTGTTTCCTGGTGGGGAATCGTAATCGATACATTTTTTACTGCTTTAACTCTCCCTTGGTGAGTGGTAAAAACAACATTGAGTCTTTCAACGGTTAAAAGGGGCAATGGCGACTTCCTCTCCCATTCCAATTTCTGTTTCTTCAAATGCAAAACTTAAAAATACCATTGATAAAACAAATAATGTAATACTCATACCTGGCGGAATGTACCACCACCACATTCCATTCAGGAATCCACCTCTTTGAAAAGCATGATGAATCATCATTCCCCAGCTTTTTAGAGAGGGATCTCCCAAGCCTAAAAAAGACAACGAAGCTTCCGATATCATGGCAGAAGCTACGGTGATAAGAAATTCTGGAATGATGATCATAACAATGTTCGGTAAGATTTCATAAAAAAGAATATGCCAACCTGAAAATCCCAAACAACGAGCACTTTCAACAAAACCCATTGAACGAATCTGCATCGTCCGAGAGCGGATAACCCGAGCGGTTGAGGTCCACCACAAAATACTCATAACCAGAATCATCAATCCTACGCTGGGACGTAAAAATGCTGAAAGAACAATTATTAAGGGTATTCTTGGAATCATTAGAATAACATCAGTAATACCCATTAACAATTCGTCAATGAATCCTCCATGATAACCGGCAAAAAGGCCTATCAATACCCCAATTGATACCGAAAACACCCCGGTTAACAAACCAACCAGAAGTGTAATCCTTGATCCGTAGATAAATTCAGTGAATAGATCATTCCCAATATCATTTGTCCCTAAAAGATGTTTTAATCCTAGAGGCAAGAAAGGGTCAAAACGATCCTTGAGCTGAAAAGGGGCAATAAAATTGGCAAAAATAGCAACCAATAAAAAAAGGATAAAGAGGAATCCACCTATTCGAATGAAATATTTTTTTCGTTGAAAAATCAAGTCTTTCATCGGTTTGCTCTCACACGAGGATCAATCCAATTATAAATCCAATCAGTAAGATAATTGGCTATAATAACCATAAAAGAAATGATCAAAAAGGTTCCCTGAAGAACTGGGTAGTCTCGTGATAGTATCGATTGGTAAATGAGAGTCCCCATTCCATTAAGCGAAAAAACGATCTCAATAAAGAGCGCTCCGGCAAATAAAAATCCAAAATCAAGAGCAAAAAGGGTTATTACCGGCAGTGAAGCATTTTTAAAAACATGCTGAAACAATATACTATCCTCCAAATGACCTTTGGCTCGAGCATACCATACATATAACTTCTCTTTCTCTTGGAGAACACTCCCCCTCATCACCATATAATTTCGCGAAGCAGAAAATAAGGTCATAATTAAAACCGGCAAAAAAAGGTGTTTCAGAATATCAATCCAATTTCCTGTCGTATAAAAACCTTTTAGAGGGAAAAGACCGAGTCGAAATCCAAAAAAATAGAGAAATAAGAGAGAAATAAAAAAAGGAGGAGAGCAGTAAATAAATAAAAAGAAAAAGAAGGAAAAGGTATTCCCTTTGCTTTTCCTTTTCCATCCAGCAAGAGAACCAGCCAACGCTCCTATAATAGTTCCAAGAATCAACGAAGGAGCAACCAAGATAAAAGTCCATTTTAAGCGTGAAATGATTAGAGAAGAAACTCGAGCTCGGAAATGATAAGAATACCCTAAATCAAATTGAAATAAATTCTTCCAATAATTGGCATATTGAACTAATATTGGCCTGTTCAGTCCCAATTCTTCTCGAATTTTCTCAACTGCTTCTTTTCCAGCAATAAAATCCTCCCCAAGAAGATTAATTACTGGATCACCAGGCATAGCACGGGGTAGAAAAAAGTTTAAAGTAATAATAAAAAACAGGGCGAAAACGTAACGTAATATTTTTTTTGCAGGGAAAACCATATAATCTCCATTATCATATCGGTTAAAAACAAGTTTTAAACAACCAATTTAGCGCAACCAACCAGGATGCCATCCTGGGTTTTCACCCTCACCCTTACCTTCTCTTGTTTTTCTTTTTTTCCTCTCCCCTGGTGGGAGAGGATTAAGGTGAGGGGGGAGCTTGGATATTCACTTCATACCTTAATTTTAAAAACACCAAACCTGGGTTTCAATCAGAGGTTCCACCCTCATCCTCACCTTCTCCCATCAAGGGAGAAGGAACTTTGATTCGTCATTGCGAGGAACGGAGTGACGTGACAATCTCTTGAGCTCAATCTTTTTTATTCTTTTCCCTTTGGATAAAGGGAGATAGTTTGGGATTCGATTGGGCTCCAAAAAATTCAAACCCCTCCTTCCCCCTTTTTTAAAAGATGAGATTAAATGACTATAATACTTTCTTCAGATTAACAAAATTATCGATGTTATAAATCCCAAAGAGAGGATCAGGTTGCCAACCAGTAAATTCCCGGTTAAAGGGTGTAATAATCATATTCCAATAGAGTGCTATTGCCGGTAATGTTTCAGCATAATAACTTTGAACTGAGTGGGCAAGCTCTTTTATTTTTTCCGGATCAGTTGTAGAAAGCAATCCATCAACCAACCCAAGAAAGATTGGATCATCAACAATGTGCAAAACACCCTCACCAGTTCTTCGGGAATCGAAATAAGCCGTTCCCCAGCTCCCGTGGACCATCATTCCCCATGGAGAACTACGAGTTACGGTAATGTCATATTCATACTGATCTTTCAGGGCAATCCAGGTTGATTCATCAACATTTTTCATGGAAACTTTGATACCAACCTCTTCCAAGTAATACTTGATCAACTCTGAACGGCGAACATAATCAGGTTCAACAAGCATAGTAAGGTCAATATCCTTTCCTGCTAAGTCTTCCCGTATACCATTCTTATCACTATCAATATAACCAGCTTCCTCTAACAATCTATTTGCTTTTTCCAAATCATAGGTTAATAATTCGGTTTCAATAAAATAATCCATACTGTTGGGAACAAAACCTCGAGTTGGAATGTTGCCATATCCTAAGGCATCAAGCTTTAAAATTTCAGGGTAGTTGATAGCATAAGAAATTGCTTCCCGAAATTTAAAGTCAGACATTGGAGTTCGTTTTAAATTAAAAGCCAAGAAGTAGAGTCCTATGTTGAGCTTTTCAACAAAATCAAAACGTCCGGTTTTCTTTAATCTCTCTATATTCTGGTAGGGATATGATGAAGCATATCGATAATAGGTGTCAACATCCCCTTTTTCCAAGGCTAATGACAAAACATCAACATTGTTATATAAATGAATTTCAATCTTACCAATTTGAGGTGTTTGACCTTTCCAGTAAGGATTTTTTTCCATGGTTATAATTCCAGCATTTAGATCTACCTTTTTCATATAGAAAGGTCCGCAACCGATATTTTCTCCGGGATTCGAGTAGTCCTGGGGGGATTCAATCTTTTCCCAAATGTGCTTAGGGAGTAAATTATAGCTGGATAAATCTCGGTTAATCTGAGTATGAGGCTTGTTAAATTTCAATATCACTGCATTTGGTTCTTGAATAGAAATATCTTGAAGTCCCTCTTTCAGCCAACCTGCCCAGGGAACATTTTGAGCAATAAATTCAATGGTAAACTTGACATCCTGGGGAGTCACTTTTTGACCATCACTCCAATACAGCGAATCATCGAGATGAAAAGTCCAAGTTGTATTATCCGAACTCACTTCGATTAATTTTGCACTCTGACCTACAATTTGTCCCTCGGTGTTCATTTTGGTTAGTGGAGGATTGGAAATATGGGCAAAAACCGGCAGATAATCATCAAAAACCAAGTTGGCCGTGCTAACCATATTTGGCGAACCAATTCGCAAAATAACTTCCTCACCATACGAAATAAAAGTCATTAAAAAGAAAAGACTCAAAACCGTTAAAAGAACTATTACAATCTTTTTTTTATTTTGAATCATGATAAACCTCCTTTTATTTCCTTTTAATCACTCTTCACTCAACACGGCCTTTTTCAATCTGCTGGTTGTCCAACCGTACTCATGTAAAGAACACTTTCTTCGATCCCATCAACACCAATAATCAGATTCACTTCATCATCAAATAAAGCTCCAATCTGGCAACTTCCTAATCCAAGGGAGGTTGCTGCTAAAGCAAGGTTTTCAGCAATATGACCAGTATCCAGATAAACATAACGATAAGCCCGTTGTCGATATTTCCATTTCGAACGTTCAAAGATTGCTGTCCATACGAAAGTAACCGCCGCCTTCCCCAGCATCTCCTGTCCCATTCCTGCCCTGACCATTTCACGGGTAAACTTTCCTTTTTTTAATGTCTCTAATTCATGCTTTTGAACCAAATAATGGTAAATCCCAGGGTTAAGGTCTGAAACATCGCTAACCACAAGATAGGTCTCAATTGGATAAAGTGCACCTGCCGAAGGGGCAGTACGAAATTCCTGGTTTGCTTCTCGATTACGAATCCCATTGGCTGCCCATAAAATATATGAAAGCTGATCCAACTGAATTGGTTCCAATGAATATTCTCGTATGCTTTTCCTTTTCAGTAGAGCTTCGTTAAAGCTCATCCCACTTAAATCTTTTGGTTCTGGTAAGTTTACAATTTGAACGTTGGAATAAAATTTAAAAGGCTCTGGTAAGTTTTCCCAACTCATTCCACCTACCAGGCTTTCTCCTCGAATATATTTGGTTTCTCGTTGAAAACGATCCCCTAATCCTTCCAACATCAAAACATCCCTCCTCCTGAATATATCCTTTCTCTTATTATTATAATTGATTTGCTTTTAATTCATCATTGTCATTATTTTCTTCCTCGCTGTATTTATAAAAAAAGAATAGTTATAATAATAATTGAAGAAAACTTTTTAAGGCGGGATCGGCATGAATTACCGGACTGTAAAACTGGCTCAAAATAATATAGAAGCTGAACTTATTAAAGGCTTTTTAGAAGCTGAGGGTATCAAAGTAATTTTAAAGCCATCAACCCAACCTTATGGCGGAATCGCCTACTTTGGTGATACTGGTCCAATAGAAGTTCAGGTTAAAGAGAACCAAATGCTCCAGGCAAAATCGATTATCCATGATATGGAAATAAAACCGGTTGAGTAATAATCAGTGTCGAAACCAACCAATACTAACTATTATTTAATACTTTCGGTTTTTACCCTGATTTTTCTATTTATAATAGCTTTTTCACCAAGAGACTTTGCTTATTCTAACCAGGTTAAAATTGGTAAAAATATGATCCATTATGTTGATTCTGGAAAAACAGATAATTTTCCCTTATTAATGATCCATGGATTAGGAGAAAATCTCCTGACTTGGCAAAAAATTTTGAATCGTCTTCCCCAAGAAAATTATCGTTTTCTTTTAGTTGACCTTCCAGGTCATGGCCAATCAACTGCTGAACGGATGGGGAAATATTCTCA
>MWBQ01000221.1 GCA_002069605.1 Candidatus Atribacteria bacterium ADurb.Bin276 | reverse complement strand
TCTTCTCTGTCATTCTAAGGAGCGTCATTTGCGACGCGAGAATCCCATCCTTTGTATCTATGAAATACAAAATAACTTAAAAATGAGATCCTCACGCGGAAAAATACTGCTCAGGATGACGAATTAAAGGCACCCTCCCCGCCGCAAGCGGCACCCCTCCTTGGAGGGGAATTGTTAACTTCATTCCTCCAATGAGGGGAAATTACAATAATCCTATTGAGTCAAAGAGGAGTACAAACATTAATGATTGACCTTAAGAGATTACCACGTCGTCTAACCAAAAGACGGTTAGACTCCTCGCAATGACGGATTGAGTGGATGAGATCCTCACGCGGGAAGGCATAACTCAAGTTGACGGAGTAAAGAGTTTCTTCTCCCTTGATGGGAGAATTAGGTTTTTTTAGGCTGGCTTTGAATTACCTTAAAAAACTCCTGGTTTATTGCTGCAGGTTTAGCATAACTCATGATGATGTAGAGGAGAGTCGCAATAATAATCGTCCAAACACCCGGCCACCATCCCCAAGGTTTCCAGGATGTTATTTGAAGTATCAGGGAAATACAGGCTCCTCCGATCATACTAATTAAAGCCCCAGATGCACTTCCTTTCTTCCATAAAAAACCGCCTATTGTTGATGGAACGGTAGCCAGTAGCCCGGCCGAAGAAGCAACGGAAAGGACAGCAATAAGATTGAAGCGCTGAATAGCAAAGAGAAAGATTCCGACACCCAAAATTAAAATAAACCAACGGGCAATAACCAACTGTTGCTTTTCAGGAATTTCCCTCCGAGCACGAACAATATCTCGAACAAACATCGAGGAGATGGTTAACATCACCGAGTCAATGGTTGAGATGGCCGCCGAAAATATTCCGACAATCATCAATAGGACAATAATTGGCGGAATATTGAGTTGAGCAAGTAGGGTTGGTGTCGCCTGGTCGGGATTGGAAAGGCCGGGAAATAGCAGGAGGGCGCAAAATCCAATTAGAATGGTAATGAGAGTATAAACAAAACCATAACCGAGAAAACCATTTATCATAGATCGCATTTTCGAAAGCGAAGAGGGAACGAATAATCGCTGTGACACTTGAGGATTAGATATGCTGAAAAAAAACCAGGGAAGAGATAATCCTAAAAAAGTTTGAAAACTAAAATAACCATTCCCCGGAACTGATAACCATAGAGGATAGTTAGTTTCAATTCGATAAAGAAAGTTGTCGAAACCTCCTAAAAATTTCCCTATTAATATAAAAATAAAGATTATTGAACTGATTAGCATAATCCCAGCTTGTAAGCTATCGGTCGTAGCTACTGAACGAAGACCAGCAATTTCAGTCCAAACCAAAGTAATCAAGGTTGCGATGAGAGCACCCCATAAGAAGGGGATTTTTCCATTTGACAAAGTTTCTAATAGGTATCCGATTCCCATCAATTGAATCGAAGAATAGGGAATCAGAAAAATTAGAGAAATCCATGCTGATAAGGCGCCAACTTTTTTATTTTGATAGCGGTTGCTCAGCAATTCAGCAGGACTTACACAATTATAATGTATTCCAGCTCGCCAATAAAAGGGGCCAAAAAGAACTGCCCAAAAAAGACCGGATAGGTATATGAGTTCAAAGCCGAGAGCCCCAACACCACCTTTATAGGTTAGCCCGGCTAAACCAACTAGCATAAAGGCGCTGTATGTCGTAGCACTATAGGAGAGAGATGAGATGTATCCTTTTAGTTTTCGGTCGGCAAGAAAGTAGTCGACAACTCCACTTGCTCCTCCCCGGCGAGAAAGAACAGCGATTAGCGTTCCCCAAGCCATATAGATAATAATTGATATCCAAATAAGTTCAATTTTCATTTTTCCAGCGATCCATCATTTTTTTCATGAGGTATATTACTATTAATGTGTATCCAATCCAGAATAAAAAACTTCCATAGAATTTGTGAACCTTTTGCAGTAAGGTATAAGGGATAAGATAGGCAAGAATAACTAAGGGAAAATACCCAAAAATGTACTTTATCATTGCCTTCCTCCAATTGCGTGATTGAATCAAAAATTTGTTCCTACTATTTAAGCATAAAAAGGTTTAGAATCATAGAGAAAACTTATGATGAAGGTGGGGAACCCGTGTCCAAATCCGTCATTTCTAAGAGCATAACTTAGGACGCGAGAATCCCATTCTATGACGTGGAAATAATAAATTTGTACTCCTCCCCTTTTAAATCCTTTGTAGGGGCTTGAGTCATCAAATTCATTCTAAATTCGTCCGAGGAGTTCAATGGTTCTTTGGTTCGACGACATGGCAATCTCATTTACCCAATTTGTCATTCTGAGGAGCGCATTATGGGACGTAAGAATCCCATCTTTTTTAATTCTACAATTTCTCAATCCTAAAAATAATAAAAGATGACTCATGAGATTACCACGTCACTTCGTTCCTCGCAATGACGATTCAGAGTTCCTTCTCCCGTCACTTAATCCTCTCTCACCAGGAGGGAGGAAAAATAAGAAAAATGTGATAAAGTTAAGAAGAGAATGAAGTTTTTACTCTTCACCACTCAAAACTCACTTCTCACTGCATTTATAGAATAGAAGGGAGAAACGAAAATGAAAAGGAAAATCATCCAAAGTGCTATAAATATCAGCAGTTCTGATGAAAAAATTATTAATAAAATGACCGAGAGCATTGGACAAATCCCGGGATGTTTGGTAGCCGATTATTCCTCGGATATCGACCACAATCGTTCAGTAATCAGTATTTTGGGTGACGAGAAAAGCCTTAGCAAGGCGGTCTTTGTTATTTTTGAAATTGCCTATGAAACTATTGATATCTCCCATCACCACGGCGAACACCCTCGTATAGGTGCGGTAGATGTCATCCCTTTTACGCCTTGGGGAATTACAACTATGGAAGATTGTATTGTTTTAGCTCAAAGTGTGGGGAGAGAAATCGCAAAGAAATATTTGATGCCAGTTTATTTATATGGTGAAGCAGCCTTGATACCAGAACATGAAAATTTGTCCCTGATAAGGAGAGGTGGGTATGAAAGTCTCCTGCAAGAAATCCATCGAGTTGCTGACCGAAAGCCGGATTATGGTCTGACTCGTCTTCACCCTACCCTGGGAGCAGTGGCAATTGGTGCCAGAAATCCTCTGGTGGCCTTTAATGTAAATTTAAAAAGTACTGATATAAAAATTGCCAAGGAAATTGCTAAAAAAGTGAGGGGAGAATACGGAGGATTAACCCGTGTTAAAGCTATCGGTGTCAACTTAAGGAGTCGAGATCTGGTTCAAGTGTCGATGAACCTTTTAAATTACCGAATGAGTACGGTTGTTCAGGCTTATGAATTGGTAAAAATAGAAGCCCGTCGTTATGGTGTAGAAATTCAGGGATCGGAGATAATTGGTTTGGTTCCTCTGGAGTGCTTGGTGGATATTGTAGGATATTATTTATCCATTCCCGATTTAAAAATATCTCAGGTTTTAGAATATCATTTTATAGAAAATATTGACTAAATTTGACCTTAGTCTTGACAATTTGACCTTCTTTGATTATAATGAATACTGAACAGAAAAAAAATAAAGGGGGTACGAAACATGGTGAACAAATCCCTATCATTAAGGAAAGAAGATAGGCTATTAAGGCCTGCTCGAAGGCTCTGGGATGTATTTGATCTTCGTTCCGATTTCGATCGTATGTTTGATGATTTATTTGATTTTACTTTAGCGAATGTACCACTGCGAAGGAGTAATTATCCACCGATCGACATGACTGAGACCGATACTGAATTTGTGTTAAAAGCTGAACTACCAGGAATTGATCCAAAGAACATCGATATCAATGTTACAGCAGACCGAATCGAAATTCGTGGAGAAGTGAAGGATGAATGGGAGCAGAAAGATACCGGTTGTTGCATTATGGAACGATATAGAGGAAATTTCGAAAGAGTTATAGGTTTACCAACCGAAGTAGATCAAGATGGAGTTAAAGCAAACTATCAAGATGGAATTTTAAAAATTACCTTACCTAAAACTGAACCGAGTAAGCCCAAGGCAAAAAAGGTAGAAATAGAAACCAAATAGACGCCGGTGAAAAAGGCGGGCAAATCGCCCGCCTTTTTTTTATTGGTTAAAAAAAATGCTTGACCGGTTGAAGGAAACTTTTTTTTTTGCTATAGTTTAAATCTATCGGGGCGTAGCGCAGTCTGGTTAGCGCGCTTGACTCGGGTTCAAGAGGCCGGAGGTTCAAATCCTCTCGCCCCGACCATATTAAATGTAAGTGTTTTTTACCTAAATTTTTTTGGACCCTTTGGGTGGAACCTGGACATATCTCTTTCAATCTTCGTCAGCAAAAAACAATGAATCCCAAGGCTTTTTCATGAGGGAAGTTAAAAGACTCGAAACCGGTATTAGGGGGATGAGAAATTGAATGAAAGAAAAAGACTTACTTAATCCAAATATAGCTTTGCATATGGAAAACGAAAAAACATTAATTCACGATTTTGATTTAAACTTAATTTGTGATTATTTTGGAAGGCTGGAACGGCAGGGGCCTGGTAGCCCTGAATCTACTATTAGGGCATTAAGTTTTATTGACAATTTTTCAAATGAAT
>MWBQ01000220.1 GCA_002069605.1 Candidatus Atribacteria bacterium ADurb.Bin276 | reverse complement strand
ACCAAACCGTCTCTCCTTATCTAAAGGGAGAGGAATTAATTAAAAAGAATTAAAAGATGATATGCTCACACCCTCAGAACCTGAGGGCTCAGGATGACCGATTAAAGGCACCCTCCCCGCCGGAAAACGGCACCCCTCCAAGGAGGGGAATTGTTCAAAATATTCCCCCATTGAGGGGGGATTCAGGGGGGTGTGTCTTTTTTTTAATCACTTTTCACTTATTTTGGTATTTTCAGGATAGGCTCTCATGCTGCTTATTATGCAGCACCAGATGACATTGAAAATAGGTATCCCCCTCACCCTAACCCTCTCCCACGTAGGGGCGAGGGAAAAAAATTAACCAATGAAATCATTCCTTCTCCCTTGATGGGAGAAGGTGAGGATGAGGGTGATTATTTTTAAACTCACTACTCGCTGCATTTTCAGGATAGAACCGAGATTATTTTAAGCAATCTTTTTTAATTCGATCTATTAACTCAGTAAATGATGAAAAAACCTCAGCATGATGTTGAGCCAGTAAATTAAGTTTATTAATAGCTAGACCTTCGGTATAATCCCAATTTCGATCAAGAGAATCTTGTAGGAAGAAAATCTTTTTCCCTCTTTCTTGGAGCGAGATAGCCAAATCTAAATTTTTCAGATTTCCTCTACCCCAATATCCGGGAGCTATAAAAATATAGTCGGATTGAGCAGCTAAATTTATAGCTTTTTGAAAGTTATCATCGGAAATAGGAGAAAAGGGTTTTTCGATCATAACCGGTATTCCTAATTTTGACGCCATTTCTTGGTCAGAGTCGAATTGATTTACGATTCCTACACTTACTGAAAAACCAGCCTCAAGAAATTCTTTCATGAAATTACTTCCGCTTCCTCCACCACAGATAAGATGAATTGAGGCACTCGGAGATTCTATTTTTTTAACTATTCCTAATGGCATAAAAAAAGGTCGCAGGGAATAAGGATGGATTTCCTCTAAAAATTCAACATCAAATAATTCTTCAACTTGAGGAGCATGAAGAGATTTGCCTACTAAACCGCGATGAACAATTACTCCTTTTTTTAAAAACATTACCTGGTTGCAAAATTGAGAAACTAAATTAATGTCATGAAAAACTCCTAATATGGTTATGTCCTTCTTTTGAAGTAGAAAAAGAATACGCATAATATCAAGTTGATGAAGGATATCTAAATGGCTGGTTGGTTCATCAAGGAGGAGAATGTTGGGTTCCTGAGCTAGGGCTCGTGCTATCATAACTCGTTGTTTCTCGCCTCCGGATAATTCCCGAAAAGGGCGATTCGCGAACTGCTGAGTATTGGTAATTTGTAAAGCGTTTAGAACAGAGTCAATATCTTGTTGGTTTTCTTTTTGCCATCGTCGCCAGTGGGGAAATCTTCCCATCATGATAACGTCGTAGCATTCAAGGTCGAGGTTTAAATTGGTTTCTTGGAAAACGATAGCAATTTCCTGAGACCAATTTTTACGAGAGAGCTCCTGGGTATTTTTCCCTGAAATAAAGATAGATCCTGTGTCGGGCATGAGAAGCCCTGATAAGAGGTGAAGTAATGTGCTCTTACCCGATCCGTTTGGTCCCAAAATGCCAACAAAATCACCTTTCTGGATGTTAAAGTTTACATTGTGAAGAACCTTACGATCTCCATAGGAAAAGAAAAGATTTTTTACTGATAAGGAAAAGCTCACCACCCCTTCTTTTTCCTCCTCAAAAGATAGATAAAAAAAGGTGCACCCATTAAACTGGTTAATACCCCAACCGGCAATTCAACCGGATGGAGAAGAGTTCGGGAAAATATATCTGCCCAGAGCAAAACACTGCTTCCTAAAAAGAGAGATGCAGGAAGGAGCTGACGATGATCCTCGCCGATGATAATTCGAATAATATGAGGAACAACTAAGCCAACAAAACCAATAACTCCACTTACTGAAACTGATGCAGCAACTAAAAGCGACGTAACTATTAAGAGAATTTTTTTGGTTTTTTCTACTTCGACCCCCATGCTTTCTGCTACTTTTTCTCCCAAAAGAAAGGTATTTAACTCTCGAGAATAGGAGAAAATAATCGGGAACCCAATTAAAAAAAAGGGTAAGAGAGTATAAACCTTGTTCCAACTGCTATTCCAGAAACCACCCATAATCCAAAATACCATTTGATGTAAATTTTCTCCGGCCAGGAACATTCCCAATGAAATGAGAGCTGAAAAGAAAAAGCCGATAGCAACTCCGGCGAGTAGCATGATTTCTAAAGGCATTTTATGTCCTATCTGACCCAAACGGAGGACCAGAAAAGTAGTTGCCAGTGCGAATAGGAAAGAAAAAAGAGGGAGGGTGATAAAACCCAGTGAAATACCACTTAAAATTGCTACAATGGCTCCAACAGCACCACCCGAGCTAATTCCTAAAACATAGGGGTCTACCAGAGGATTTTGGAATAAGCCTTGAAGGACTGCACCGCTCAACGAAAGAGCGGCACCTACTAAAACTGAAAGGATTAAACGGGGCAAGCGGATTTCAAAGAGAATGGTCTTTTCCGTAGGTAATAATGAGGATGGTTGTAAAAAAGATAATAAATCTGAAATCTGAAAACGACCACCGCCGATTCCCAAAGAAAATACCATACTCAAGACAAGAATAACAATGAGAACTATAATAATTTGTTTTTTCTTAATTATCTTCATTTGGAGTTAATTTCTTGGTTCTGATACTCTCCGAAGATTTCCGGATGAATGATTTGGGCAAAGTATTGAAGTGCAGAAACCACCCGAGGCCCTGGCCGGGAAACTAAATTAGAATCAATTAAATAGACTTGATTATTTTTTATCGCAGCTACTGTCTGAAGCCGGTTATCGGTTGTAACAAATTGATAGAGTTGATTTTCCTCATTTTTTCCATGATTTTCAATAACAGTAATTATAGAAGGATTTCTTTTTAAAATCTCTTCAAAGTCTATTGTTGAATAACCCTGAATATCCTCAGCCAAATTTTTCCCACCAGCTAAAGTTATAAATTCATTGATAAAGGTACTGTTGCCGGCTGTCCAGATAGGATCGTGCCAAATAATGTGGAAAACCAGTGGTTTTTGATAATCTGGAATTGATTGAGAGAGATCATTTATTTTTTTAAGTTGATCCTTCATGGTTTTTATCAGGTTTGAACCAGAAATTTCCACCCCGGATAAGACCGCAACTTTAGTTATATCTTCAATGACCTCCTCAATGGTATCTGATTTAAGAGTAAAGACCGGAAGACTGAGTTCATGAAGGCGGGCAACCGTTTCTTCGGGGGTTAATGAACTGGCTAAGATCAAGTCAGGCTGAAGGGTAAGGATTTTTTCCAAATCTATTTCAGTAACATTCCCAATTTTTTCCTTTTTTAAAGCTTCTATAGGCTCATCACAATAAGTAGTCACTCCAACAATTTTATCATTTAAACCAAGTGCAAAAAGGATTTCAGTATTTCCAGGGGCGAGAGAAATAATGCGATTTGGAGGTTGGGAGAGACTGAGAGTAAATCCAGTTGCATCGGTGGCACTTAATGGCTGAGAAAATGATATTGTTATTGTGGAAGAAAAGGCTAAAATTAATATGGTTAAAATAGCAATAATCCTGAGTTTACTCATTTTATTCTCCTTATTTGTCATTAGCCTGATTAGTTCTACGTGGAAAGAAGAGGGAGATGAGGGAGGGTTTCCCAAGATTCTGGTGGCGGTCCAGAAGCTTTTTCCCACCTCCTCTTTCCGCGAAGAGTGGCAAGGATGTTTTGGACGGGTCTCCTGACTTCTGAATAATCATCTGGCTGTGCCTTCCCAGTTATAATAACCAGTGGCATATACAACCAGCATTTTCAGTTACAGTGGCGGGACCGCACCGGACTCACACCGGACTTCCCCGAGTAAACAACCAAAACAACTTTGCGGTGAGTATATCATATTCGAATCATATCAACAACAATTTCAGACCTTATCTTGGAAATGAATATTAGAAGATTTACAATTGATCTTTACGCCATTATATGAAACCAGATGAGGATGAAAATACCTATTTAAATCCGTCATTCAGACTGTGTCACAATTATTCTGTAAATTATTTACCCCCACTTATGTTAATATTTTACAGTAATATTG
>MWBQ01000219.1 GCA_002069605.1 Candidatus Atribacteria bacterium ADurb.Bin276 | reverse complement strand
TAAAAAATTACTAAATGAGATTGACACGTCGTATAAGACACTCCTCAGAATGACGGAGCAGTAAAAATTCAAATCCCCCTAACCCCCTTTTCTAAAGGGGGAAACGATTCCTGGGTAAGTATTTTCATCCTCATCTGGTGCCACGAAAGTGGCATGAGGATTTATCCTAAAAACATAGGAATGAGTTAAAAAGTAATTAAAAAAATGAGAAAAGTATATCTCTTGGAATCTTCTCTTAATGGGTGAAATCTCATCAATCAATGAAAAGAAATAAACCCCCTCACTTTTTTTAATTTAAACGAAGTTACATTTATTATGCTCGTAAATAGATACCTAAGAGATTTATCTCTTCCTTAAATCCTACACTTGTAAAATGAGGCAGTCATTTATATAATGTTTTCGGAAGTTGTGAGGCTGAGTATATTTGGAGAGGTGGCTGAGTGGACGAAAGCGCTCGCCTGGAGAGCGAGTAGGCAGGTGTAGAACTTGTCTCGTGGGTTCAAATCCCACCCTCTCCGCCAGAGTTATGCCTCTAATCGTGCTAGATGGGGAGTTAGCGGTGCCCTGTACCTGCAATCCGCTACAGCAGGGTCGAATTCCGAAACCAGGTATTTTTCTTTTGGTGTCGGCCAAGAAAAGTGGCGTTGAAGATTGGGTCTTACGCGACAAATCCCCATAAACCCCGCCAGGTCCGGGAGGAAGCAACGGTACGTGGGGCTCTTTGGGTGCCGTGAGAGTGCCTGATTTGAGTTAACTGTCTTGGATACAGCCGGGAGGAAATATCGAATTTCGGTGCACGGTTGGAGGCAATGAATTTCGTTGGATTTTGTTTTTTTATTTAATCCACACCGTCTATCCGCGACATCCCTCTCAAGAGGGATCTGATGGTATCTTTTTATTGAAGGTGTAGAACCAATTGACCTACCGTTCCCTTTATCGCAAATGGCGTCCTCAGGTTTTCGAAGAGATTGTCGGGCAAGAGGTCGCTTCTCGATTGTTAACCAACGCCCTAAAAAGCGGCCAGATAAATCACGCGTACTTGTTTTGTGGCCCCCGAGGTGTGGGGAAGACTACAACCGCTCGTATTCTGGCTCGTTCAGTAAATTGTGCTCAGGGTATTACGGCTCAACCATGCGGGGTATGCTCTTCCTGTATTCGCATCATAGAAGGAAATTCCCTCGATTGTATAGAAATCGATGCCGCTTCTCATCGTGGGATTGATGATATTCGAGATTTAAGGGAAAAAGTAAAATATTCTCCAATCGAATCACGTTTTAAGGTTTATATAATAGACGAAGTGCACATGCTTACCACTGAAGCCTTCAATGCCTTATTGAAAACCTTGGAAGAACCTCCCACTCATGCCATTTTTATTTTGGCTACCACTGAACCTCATCGCCTACCTGACACTATCTTATCTCGATGTCTTCGAATAAACTTCAATTCTATCGAAAATGAAGCCATGGTTCAGCATCTTAGCAAAATTACCAATCAAGAAGGCTTTTCAATTGAAGAGGCAGCTTTATACCTAATAGCCCAAAAATCTGCTGGTTCGCTCCGTGATGCAGTAAGCTTCCTAGAACAACTTATGTCCTGGGAAGAAAAAAGAATTACTTATGAACATGCTACTTTAGTTTTGAGAGAAGTTGACCAATCCGATCTCGATGCTTTGTTTGTTCTTCTTAGTAAAGGAGACTGCGGTATGGTGTTGCTAAAAACAAACGAGTGGATTTTGAGGGGATTAGAGCCTGAAGACATCGCTCGTTCTCTAAGTCAGTATTTTCATTCTCTCCTCATTCTATCTCTCATTGAATCCCCGTCTCCATCAGGCATTGCTCCCCAAAGGATTCAAATTTTGCAAGAAATGGTCAGTCCCCATCCAGTGCTTGCCTTAAGAAAAATCTTGCAACGCCTCCAGGGATTGGAATTAGAAATAAGACGGTCTTCTCATCCGCAAATATTGCTTGAATTGGCCCTATTAGATATAATAGATCTTCTGGCGAACCAACAAAAGTCAATGGATTTAACCACTTCTCCTGAAAGAGCTCTTGCCAAGGAGATGTCCGTTCCTAATAAGAAAAGTCCGATTTCTTACTCATCGTTAACGAATACCCAATCTGTCAATGCATTCGATGATGAATGGCAAACTATTTTACAGCGCTTAAAAAAAAGAAAGATATCTCTTTATGCTTTTTTGCAAGAAGCTGAGTTGCGGGAGGACAGCAATTCCAAGTTAATTTTAGCGTTTGGACCAAATAACCGATTTCACAAAGAAAGTGTAGAAAGAAAGGAAAACTTCCAGATAATTATCGATGTTCTCCAGGAAATCAGAGGCAAAAAATGCCAACTGGAGTGTGTTATTGATAGTTCGAATAATTCTGATGAATCAGAGCAAATACCAAGCGATGAAACTGATCATGTAGTTCCAAATAATTATAATAATGATAAAATTTTAATTAATAAAGTTGAAAACAATAATAATCAGGTAAAACCCTTTTTAGCCGCGGTCGAGATTTTTGGCGGCTTGGTTGTTGAATATTCGGCCATTGATGATCATTTAAGAATCGGATGGGAGGAGACTGACTTTGAAAAATCTGATGAAGGAAGCCCAGAAAATGCAGGCTAAAATGGCGAAATTGCAAGAAGAACTAAAAACCAAACAAGTTGAAGCATCCAGCGGGGGCGGAATGGTTAAAGTAATTTGTAATGGTCAACAAGAAATTCTTGAAATAAAAATTGAGCCTTCGCTGTTAGAAGAAAATGACATTGAAATGCTTCAAGATTTAGTTTTGGCTGCCGTTAATGAAGCTCTCAATCGTTCTCGAGAGATGGCTCAAGAAGAAATGGCGAAAATTACCGGAGGATTTAATCTCCCTGGGTTGATGTGAAAGTGTAGGGGTGGATTATTCTTTTCTGGAAAGTTTTTGCTTTTTCTTTCGCCCCCTCACCCTCTCGAGTTATCTCCCCTTAGGTCTTTTTTCCCACAGAGGAGGGATATCGGGGTGGATTAAAGATTTTGAGGTGGAAGTTGTTAAGCAATTAACTATATGTGAGGTGGAAGTTGTTTGAGTGATTCTTATCCAGAGGCATTAAAAAATTTAATCGCCTCATTTTCGCGTCTCCCTGGCGTAGGCCCCAAAACCGCTCAAAGGTTATCTTTTTTTCTAATAAAATCATTACCGGATGAGATAGAGGGGTTGATTAATTCCCTTACTGAGGTGAAACAAAAAATTCACTTTTGTTCTCGTTGCGGTTTTTATACAGAAAATGAACTTTGTTCTATATGTCAGGATTCTACCCGGGAATCAACCATACTTTGCGTTGTTGAACGACCTCAGGATGTTCTTTCTATTGAAAAAACTGGTTATCGTGGTCTCTATCATGTTCTCCAGGGTGTGCTTTCTCCTCTTTCAGGTGTCGGTCCAGAAGATTTGACCATCAACCAACTCATGAAACGGATTGAAACTGAAAAATTTAAAGAAGTAATTTTAGCCACCAATCCTTCTCTTGACGGTGAAGCAACTGCCTATTTCATTGCCCGTAAACTCCGTTCTTTTTCGATTCGAGTCACGATGATTGCTCGTGGGTTACCCTTAGGTGGGGATATGGAGTTCGCTGATGAAATTACCCTAACTCAAGCTTTTGAAGGAAGAAGGGATGTTCACATAGATACTTGATTTTCAATATTTTGATGAGACCACAATAATAATGTTACAATAATTTTCACGTGAAAAATGTTTTTTACCTATAAAACGAATTGGGAAATAATCCAATAAGAAAGGTGAGATAAGATATGACACGAGAATTGGTCATGATCGATGGGAACGAAGCGACGACTTATTCAGCATACCATATCAACGAAGTAATCGCTATTTATCCCATCACCCCATCTTCAACAATGGGAGAATTAGCCGATCAATGGGCAGCTGAGAATAAGCCTAATATCTGGGGAACTGTTCCTCAAGTAATTGAAATGCAGAGCGAAGGAGGGGCAGCGGGAGCACTTCATGGTTCGCTTCAAGCCGGGGCTTTAAGCACAACCTTCACCGCCTCTCAAGGGTTATTATTAATGATTCCCAACATGTACAAAATCGCTGGAGAGCTTACACCGGCACTTATCAACGTTGCTGCTCGTACCGTAGCTACTCATGCTTTATCTATTTTTGGAGATCATAGTGATGTTATGGCTACCAGGGAAACTGGTTTTGCCTTATTGTCTTCAAATTCTCCTCAAGAAGCAATGGATTTAGCCCTAATAGCCCAAGCTGCAACTTTAGAGTCACGGGTTCCTTTTCTTCATTTCTTTGACGGGTTCCGAACCTCCTCCGAGGTTGCCAAAGTTGAACTTTTATCTATTGATGATATGAAAGCAATGATTGATGACCGGTTGGTTGAAGACTTCCGAAACCGGAAGCTTTCTCCCGATCGTCCGTTTATTCGGGGTACCGCTCAAAACCCTGATGTTTTCTTTCAAGCCCGTGAAGCATGTAATCCTTATTATCTTAACTGCCCGAGTGTTGTCGTAAAAGTTATGGAAAAGTTTGAAAAACTAGTTGGAAGAAAGTATCGACTTTTCGATTACCATGGAGTTCCGGACGCTGAATCGGTTATTGTGATTATGGGATCAGGAGCCGAAACAACCCAAGAAACGGTCGATTACCTGAATGAGCGCGGGGCTAAATTAGGCTTAATCAAAACTCGACTTTACCGTCCCTTCTCAGTAGAACATTTTATTGCTGCTCTTCCTAAAACCGTTCAAACCATTGTCGTGCTTGACCGAACCAAAGAACCAGGAGCGGTGGGTGAACCAATGTACATCGATGTAAAGACAGCTATCGAAGAAGCAGTGGAGAAAGGGATGCTTTCTCAATCTCATAAACCTCGAGTTCTCGGAGGACGTTATGGGCTTTCATCCAAAGAATTTACCCCCGCCATGGTTAAAGCGGTATTTGACGAAGCCAAAAAAGCCGACCCTAAAAATCATTTTACTGTAGGAATCAAAGATGATGTCACCCATACCAGTCTTGAATACGACCCATCTTTCTCAACCGAGGATCCCAAAACCGTTCGAGCTCTTTTCTACGGATTAGGATCTGATGGAACTGTTGGCGCTAACAAGAATTCGGTGAAAATTATCGGATTAGAGACTGAAAACTATGCTCAGGGATACTTTGTTTACGATTCCAAGAAAGCTGGAGCTGTAACCGTATCCCATCTCCGCTTTGGACCTAAACCGATTCATGCTCCTTATCTGATTAATCGAGCTAATTTCATCGCTTGCCATCAATTCCCATTCTTAGAGCGATTCGATATGTTGAAAAATGCTGAAGAAGGATCGATTTTTCTACTCAATAGTCCCTATGGAGCCGATAAAACCTGGGAACATCTCCCTAAAAAAGTTCAGGAACAAATTATCAATAAAAAGCTTCGCTTTTTTGTGATCGATGGCTATAAAGTCGCTCAAGAAACCGGAATGGGTGGAAGAATAAACACCATTCTTCAAACCTGTTTTTTTGCTATTAGTGGTGTTTTACCTCGAGACTTAGCTATTCAAAAAATAAAGGAATCAATTGAAAAAACTTACGGTAAGAGAGGTGAGGCAGTGGTAAAGAAAAACTTCGCCGCTGTCGATGCTGCGCTGGGACACCTTCATGAGGTTAAAGTTCCTTCTTCTGCTAATAGCCAATTTGAAATGCGTCGTTCCGTTCCTCTCGAAGCCCCTGAATTCGTTCAGGAAGTGACTGCCAAAATTATTGCTAATGAAGGCGATAGTCTTCCGGTAAGCGCATTGCCTATCGATGGAACCTTCCCCAGTGCAACCACCCAATGGGAAAGAAGAAATATTGCTCTCCAAATTCCGGTGTGGGATCCAGAAGTCTGTATTCAATGTGGTAAATGTACTTTAGTTTGCCCTCACGCTGTTATCCGAGGAAAAATATACGATACGGAAAAAGCTGGCGAATTTCCTCCGACTTTCAAACGAACTGCAGCTCGTTGGAAAGAGTTTCCTAACTACGCCTTCACCATCCAAATTTCTCCAGAGGATTGTACTGGTTGTGGGGCTTGCATAAAAGCGTGCCCAGCAAAAAATAAAAAAGATACCAGCTTAAAAGCGATTAATTTTGCTCCCCAAATCCCACTTCGCCAACAAGAAACCGAGAATTGGAAATTTTTCATGAGCATCCCCGACCCCGAACGAGCCAAGCTTAATCTGAGCCGTACTCGGGATGTTATGTTGCTGCGGCCACTTTTTGAATTTTCCGGTGCTTGTGCTGGTTGTGGTGAAACTCCTTACGTTAAACTCTTGAGTCAGTTCTTTGGGGATCGAGCAATTATCGCCAATGCCACTGGGTGTAGCTCTATTTATGGAGGAAACCTTCCTACAACTCCTTGGGCATACAACAACGATGGTCGAGGCCCTGCTTGGTCAAACTCACTCTTCGAAGACAATGCTGAGTTTGGGCTTGGTATGCGATTAGCTCTTGATAAACAAGCTGAGTTTGCCAAAGAAATTCTTAGCAATATGGCTTCTCAAGTCGGTTCTGTTTTAGTTGATGCAATTCTTTCTACCGATCAATCAACTGAAGCAGGCATAAAAACCATGCGGGAACTAGTAAGCCAGCTCAAGTCCAAGCTATCAGATCTTAACACCTCTGAGGCAAAACGTTTGCTGACCATAGCTGATTCTTTGGTCAAGAAAAGCGTTTGGATTTTAGGCGGAGATGGTTGGGCATATGATATCGGTTATGGTGGATTAGACCATGTGTTAGCTTCTGGCCGAAATGTCAACGTTCTTGTTTTGGATACCGAGGTTTATTCTAATACTGGTGGACAAATGTCAAAATCCACTCCTCGAGGAGCAGTAGCGAAATTTGCTGCTGGTGGAAAAGATTTGCGCAAAAAGGATCTGGCTTTAATGGCAATTCCCTATGGGAATATCTATATTGCCCGAGTAGCAATGGGCGCCGACGATATTCAAACCATTAAAGCTTTTCTTGAAGCCGAAGCTTATGATGGACCATCAATCATAATAGCCTATTGCCACTGCATAAACCACGGTTTTGATTTAGTCCACGGCATGGAGCAACAGAAAAAAGCCGTTCTATCAGGCTATTGGCCTCTTATTCGTTACAATCCCAATTTAGCAAAAGATAATAAGAATCCACTCCAAATCGATTCCAAAGCTCCAAGCCTCCCCCTTGACCAGTATATTTATAACGAAACTCGTTATTCTATGCTCAAACTAAGCAACCCAGAACAAGCTCAGAAGCTTCTTGCCTTAGCAGAAGAGGATGTTGCTGCTCGTTGGAAACTGTATCAACATTTAGCAGCAATGGAACCAGAAAACAAAGGATAATTAGCACACACTAAAAAGAGCGGTAAGGTACCTTACCGCTCTTTTTTTTCAGATTCGATATGAAAAGAATAACTATGAAACTGGTAAAATTTAACCGTCAATGGCGACATCCTAGGGGGTTTTTCCGGTCCCGGTGGATTCTATCTATTATTTTTTTATCCTTTTCTCCCCGCTTCTCTCTGCTTACAACTCAGTAAAGATTTTTTTCATGTAGGTTTTAAAAAACATTTAAAAGACGGGTTTCTCATGTCTCAAAACATTCTCCCCATCCTACTAAAAAAATTTAAGGGATTTATCCAGTCGCATCATCATTAATTCACTCCTTATGCCTATTAAATTATAAGGTAATCAGAAATATTTATTCTCCGGCACAAAGTCCCATAATTAAATTCTCGATCAATTAGAAAAAATTAAACGAAATAAAAGCTAAAAAGAAGGGTTTTAAATAATTAATAATCGGATATTGTTGTGATTATTTTCAGTATTTTTATAAAAAATTTTTAAATAGTCTTTGAAAATTAGAAGGAAGGTGGTCTTCAATGATCGATCTTTCAACCTCTTATCTGGGTTTTACTCTAAAAAATCCATTAGTCGTTTCAGCATCTCCTTTGAGTGAAAAAATAGAAAATCTAAAACTCATGCAAGAAAAAGGGGCTGGAGCCATTGTTCTCCATTCTCTTTTTGAAGAACAGCTCACCCTGGAATCTCTAGAGCTCGATAGAAGCCTTAACCGTGGAACCGAAAGCTATGCAGAATCGATTACTTATTTCCCCGATCTTAATCATTACAACTTGGGACCGGAGCTCTATCTGGAATATATCCAAAAAGCTAAAAAAGCTCTAAACATTCCTCTCATTGCCAGTCTCAATGGGACTACCGAGGGCTCTTGGGTCAAGTTTGCCAAACAAATCGAAGATGCCGGAGCTGATGCGTTGGAACTGAACGTCTACTATCTCCCCACTCATTTTGAGAATACTGGAGACATGGTGGAAAAAAATTACATCGATTTAATCAAATCGGTGCGATCTAACACCAGATTTCCTTTGGCAGTGAAGATCGGTCCTTATTTTAGTTCTATGGGTAACATGGCAAAAAAAATTGAATCAGCTGGAGTCAATGGATTAGTGCTTTTCAATCGTTTCTATCAACCTGATTTTGATATCGAAAAATTAGAAGTAGTCCCTAATTTAAATTTTAGCCGTTCCGAGTCACTACGTCTCCGGCTCCGCTGGGTAGCAATTTTATACAACCACATCAAAGCCGATTTGGCAATAACGGGTGGCATTCATTCTCACGTTGATGTCCTTAAGGCAATGATGTCCGGCGCCAAAGTTGCTATGATGACATCAGTTTTGTTCGAAAAGGGCATTCCTTATTTAGAATCCATTCTTAATGACCTGGTGGCTTGGATGGAAGAACATGAGTATCAATCAATTCAACAAATGCAGGGAAGTATGAGTCAAAAATCGGTAAAAGATCCAGAACGGTTCGAACGAGCTAATTATGTTCGAGTCTTAAGCTCATACTTGCTATAAATTTCCTCCAATTGCTCCTTTTCCCCTGATAGGAGAGGAAAAAGAAAGAAAGCTCTCAAGAGGGGAATTAAAAAATTGAATATTAAATGCTTTTTCAACAATTCCCCTCCAGCGGAGGGGAATTGTTGAATTCTTTCTTTCTCATTTTTATTTGATTACTTTTCACTTATTTAGGTATTTTCAGGATAGTCATAATTTTTTCCTTTTAACTCTGTTGACTTTCAACTATTGCTATGTTAGAGTATCTTTTGCCCTCAAAATCCAGAAAGGTTCTGGATGAGGGATTATTTTGGTTATATTGATTAAATTGAATACACTAACACCTTGAAAAGTAAATATTCCGCCTACTTCCAAAAGAAGTTTCCAAGTAACAAGCGGTCCACATTTGGGCCGAGA